>NZ_JADBJH010000048.1:0-4957 GCF_014892335.1 Campylobacter sp. 7477a | reverse complement strand
AGTATCGTAAATACAACAAGCGAAGTGACACAAAAAGTAGACGTAATGGCAAAAATGATAGTCGAAGACGTCAAAAAAAGCAAATTTTAATCACTGCTAACCACCACAAATTCGCCTGGGCTAGAAAACGCCTTGCCCTGGCGAATTTACCTTTATAACTAAAAATAACACTTTTTTGTTAAAAACCGTTTACATCTTGTGTAAATTTTGGTCATTTTTATATATTATCTTTCCTTTATTTTATGCATATAAAGCTATTTTAGGGCTTTTTTCTATTTTTCTGATAAATAAATTTCAAATTCAATTTTATATATAAAATTTAATCATAATTTAAAAAGCATTAAGTAGCTAGAGAATATAATTTTATTGTTAATTCATAAAAAATACAAGGAGAAAAAATGACAGAACTACTACCAAAATACGGTCTTTATATAAATGGTGAGTGGCGTGACGCAAAAGATGGCGCAACTCTTGATAGCACAAACCCTGCAAACGGAGAATTTCTAGCTAAAATAGCAGACGCAACAGAAGATGACGTAAATGATGCGGTTAAAGCTGCTAGAGAGGCGTTTAATAAATTTAAACGTAGCACCGTAAATGAAAGAAGTGCTCTTTTAAATAAAATCGCCGATATAATTGATGCAAACAAAGAACACCTTGCTCGCGTGGAAACAATGGATAACGGCAAACCTATAAGAGAAACACTAAATGTTGACATCCCTTTTGCAGCTCAGCATTTTAGGTATTTTGCAGGTGTTATACAGGGAGAGGAGGGAAGTTCAAACGTTCTAAACGAACAGCAACTTTCTATAGTGCTTCGCGAACCTATCGGCGTTGTTGGACAAATAGTGCCTTGGAATTTTCCATTTTTAATGGCGGCTTGGAAGCTAGCTCCGGTTATTGCCGCGGGTGACGCAAGCGTATTTAAACCATCAAGCGAAACAAGCCTTAGTGTTCTTGAACTATTTAGACTAATAGGCGATATCTTGCCAAAAGGTCTTGTAAACATAGTAACCGGTCGCGGAAGCAAATCCGGTGAGTGGATCAAAAATCACACCGGACTTGATAAACTAGCATTTACAGGCTCAACCGAGATAGGTCGCGATATCGCTATCGCAGCCGCACAACGCATAATCCCTGCCACGCTAGAGCTTGGCGGAAAGAGTGCAAATATCTTCTTTGCCGACGCAAATTTAGAAAAAGCGCTTGACGGACTTCAACTTGGCATACTTTTTAACCAAGGCCAAGTTTGCTGCGCGGGAAGTAGGATCTTTGTAGAAGAGAAATTCTATGATAAATTTATGGAAGCAGCGGTTAAGAAATTTGCAAATATCAAAGTCGGAGATCCGCTAGATCCTAACACACAAATGGGCGCACAAGTAAACAAAAAACAAGCGGCTCAGATCCTTGAATACGTAAAGATCGGCAAAGACGAAGGTGCTACGGTAGCAGTAGGAGGCGAAGCATATAGTGCAAACGGTTGCGATAAAGGTGCTTTTGTTAAGCCTACTCTACTTACCAATGTCACAAATGACATGCGTGTAGCTCAAGAGGAAATTTTCGGTCCTGTTGGCGTCGTGATAAAATTTAAAGACGAAGAAGAGCTTATCAAAATGGTAAATGATAGTGAGTATGGTCTTGGCGGAGGTATCTTCACTCAAGATATAACTAAAGCGCTTCGTGTCGCTAGACTAATGGAAACAGGTCGCGTATGGATAAATACATACAACCAAATCCCTGAAGGAAGTCCATTTGGCGGATATAAAAACTCAGGTATTGGTCGCGAAACACACAAGATAATCCTAGAACACTACACTCAAATGAAAAATATCATGATAGATCTTACAGGAAAACCAAGCGGCTTTTACGAGCAGTAACGTATAGGGCGAATTTTCGCCCTATCTTCTTTAAATTTTTAAACTCTCTTTGGTATAATTTGTACTTTTTAAGGACAAATATGCAAGAAAACATCTATGTCATCGGCGACGTTCACGGTTGCTATAAAACCCTACTTGCACTTATAGACAAATTTCCCAACGGACTAAATTCGCGTATTTGCTTTGTTGGAGACGTGATAGATAGAGGCGAAAATAGCGCCGAAGTCATAGAGCTTATTTTACAAAACGGCTATGACTGCGTCCTTGGCAACCACGAATTTAGGCTTCTTAAATTTAGCGATGAATTTTTAAAAGGCAAAGAGCTTTTAAATGAGCCTTGGTTTTATAAAAACGGTAGAGCACAGACCTTTGCTTCGTATCAAAACAAGCAAAAATTAAAAGAAAAACATCTTAAATTTATGCGTTCCTTACCAGTGTATATAGAGTATAAAAATTTAAAAACCTCGGATCAAAGAAAGCTTGTGGTGTCGCATTCTGCCGTAGGTAAAATGTGGAAAAGTAGAAAAGATAAAAGCCTAAAAGATGATTTTAGAAAGCACGTCATATCAGGGCGTGACGATACTTTTGAAAATGCAAAAATTTTTAATGTCTACGGACATACTCCGCTTAAAGATCCTGATATAACAAATTTTAGTGCAAATATAGACCTTGGCTGTGTTTACAAGCAAGGAGCAAACCCGCGTCTTTGCGCGATCGAATTTCCAAGTATGAAAATTTTTACGCAAGAAAATATCGAAAGTTAGGCTAAATTTAAACTGTTTTTACTTCGTGGTTTTCATAAAATTTGATTATTCGCTTATGCACAGCGAGCGAGGCAAAAAGAATCACTCCTCCAACCACAAGGCGTAAAAGGTCAGTTTGCTTATACCAAAATAACAAATTTACAATGATAGCAGCGGGAATTAACGCGTTGTTCATGATAGCCAAAACTCCGCTATCAACCTGCGTTGCTCCTTTATTCCATAGATAATACCCAACTCCACTAGCCACGACGCCTAGCCATATAAGAACGGCGCTTTGAATTAAGTCAGGAGTTATACGGCTAAAATTTCCAAACACCAAAAACGCCAGCAACGTGACAAAAAACGCTCCAAAATGAAAATATCCAAAAATTCCTTTTTGCTCTATGGTGTTTTTCTCAAGTAAAATTTTATACGCACTCTGCCCTGCTCCAAAGCAAATATTTGCTCCTTGAACCAATAAAAATCCCGTTAAAAATCCATCATTTATAGCGCCGTATTTTATGATAAATGCTCCAAATACCGCAATGCCAACACTCACTAGATAAAGCTTTTTAAATTTACGGTTAAACGCATCATACACAAGCGTTACATAAAATGGTGTAAATATTGTAAAAAGGGCGACTTCGGGCACCGAAAGATACAAAAAAGAGTTATAGTAAAAAAGATACATTACGCCGATCTGCACGGCACCTATCGCCATGATACTTAATGCAAAACTAGGCTTAATCCCTCTAAATTTAGTAAATGGCAAAAACACCAACGCCGCAAGTGCCACTCTCACAAAAACACTAAAATAACTATCGATCTTGCCAGCTAAAAATTCACCTATAAGACTAAAACTAAACGCCCACAAAAAAGTTACAAAAACTAAATTTTTCAATCAAAAATCCTCTTTAAAATTTCATCACCAGCCTCGTAATAATACTCAAGGCAGAGCATTTGCATCTCATCATAATTTAATATAAAATTTATTCTATCATCGAAATTTTTGCCAAATAAATAAAAAAATTCACGATATTCCATCTTTCCTTCTGCGTATCTTTGAGTGATTGTTTTTAAATTTTTTTGGATATCAAGCTGTTTAATGGTGTCTATTTTTACCATTGCATCAAGTTTATTTATGCGTTTTTTGATGGCTTTTAGTTTAAGGATAATCCCATCCTCTTCTTCATTGGCGCTAAGTAAGGCAACTCTTTTTTCTTGTCTTTGTCTACTTAAACTTAATTCATTTGGGATATCCCATTTAAACTCGATCATGGGCTTATTAGCATCAAGATATTTATCAAATGCTTCAGAACCGCTCTTGTTTCCTATCTTTAGATCGTCTGCACTAAGATGCTGAAAGTCTTTTAAATAAACCTTTGGAGCAAAGCGACTCTTTTCTTGTTTTTCTTCCTCTTTTTTGATGATTTTTTCTTGCTTTATTGCATTTAATTTAAGCAAAGATGTTTTGTTATCAAATTTAGGCATTATCACGCTTGAGCCGTGCTCAAAATTTATACTTGCGTCAGAAAGAAGGCTGATACGCGACAAAAGCTCATTTTGCCTAAACAAAAGCTCCTCAAGTGTCTCTTGACTGTTTTTTAAATTTAATCCAAGTGCCGCAAACTCATCAAAGCCGATGTCATTAAACTCAAGCCAAAACGAAGCGTCTATGCTTAACTCTTTTAAAAGTTCCAGCCTTTCTTGCTCGATATTTATAAGCTCGGCTATAGCGATGGCGTTAAAATAAATTTTGCCTACTTGAAAGCTGATTAAATTTAAAAACTCATCATTTTTATAAAAATTATTTGCATTTTTGTATAGTAAAATTTTATTTGCCGCTTCTCTTTCTCCACCATCAAAAAGCAGATACTCTATCCTAGCAGTTATACCACCAGACCTTAACACAACATCTTTACTTAAGTCTTTAGAGAGCTTATAACGAGCATTTATATCAATATTTAGTAGCTTGTTTTTTGTATCTTCTTGGTTTATTTGGTTAAATTTAACATACTCTTCGAGTTTTGCACTTTGAGCCAAATTTATGATCTGAACTAAATTTCCCCCCCATGCAACACAGCTAAATAGTAAAAATATTAAAATTTTAGCACTCATGATAGCACCTCAAGCGGCAAAAACAGGCAACATTAGTGAAAACTTTTTACTAAGTTTCCAACCAATAAATTCCAGCCATCCACCAGAACAAATATCAAAAGCTTAAACGGCAAAGATATCATAACCGGAGGAAGCATCATCATACCCATGGCCATCAAAACCGAGCTTACAACCATATCGATAACAAGAAACGGCAGGTAGAGCAAAAATGCTATCTCG
>NZ_JADBJH010000047.1:0-227 GCF_014892335.1 Campylobacter sp. 7477a | reverse complement strand
TAGATGCTCTTTCTTGTGTGAAAAAAGCCATTTGCTATCTCGAGTTTTTTCAAGCTCTTTGAGGTATGGCAGCACCTGGTCAAATAGCGGTATCTCTCTATCTACCCCGGTTTTCGTCCTATTTTTTACAAAGCCCCGAGATAGGCTTTTTGCGATAGATATACTCTTTTTCTCGAAATTTATATCATCCCATTCTAGGGCTAGAATTTCACATATCCTAGCCCCGG
>NZ_JADBJH010000046.1:0-295 GCF_014892335.1 Campylobacter sp. 7477a | reverse complement strand
AGTGGTTTTATACGCGTTTAAATTTAAGCTGTTTGTTTTTAAAAACGAAGAAAACTTATATATTTAATCACTGCAAGCTATCATATGTATTTATATTTAATTATTCTAGCCTATATATATGCTTAGTCACATAATCAATTAATCTAAGAACTACAACACAATATACTAATAACACTAATAACACCGATAATGCCACTAATACTAGCAGCAATATCATAAACAATACTAATTAAATTTTAATCCCAGCAAGCTCTTGCATGATTGTTTCATGATGATTTTTAAGGTGGGATAGGCT
>NZ_JADBJH010000045.1:0-296 GCF_014892335.1 Campylobacter sp. 7477a | reverse complement strand
GCTTTTTGCCATCTAAAAAGGTTTGCTTCGCTTATGCCTTCGATCTCGCAAAACTTTTTAGAGGGCAAACCGTTTAACTTCGCCTTCTCATATCTTTTTACTATGTCCCTTTTTGCTCTTGCGCTTGCTATCTCTTCATCGCTTGCCTCAAGAAATATATCGCCTTCGTCAAATTCATCGGCTAAGTCCGTGTTATCTTGATTTGCTTGATCGCTTTTTGCTCTTTTTATCTCGCTAAATTTCATCATCTTGTATTCGCCGCCCTCATAGATATATACGCTTACGTCGTTTTTTAG
>NZ_JADBJH010000044.1:0-301 GCF_014892335.1 Campylobacter sp. 7477a | reverse complement strand
AGTGCTAAAATAAAATCAAGCTTTTTACTCTCATTTTAAATGCCTCTAAAGTGGTTTTGGGAGTGTTTAAAATATCTTCAAGCCCCTATCAATTTTCAAATGCTCGTCTTTAATAAAGCGAGCATATACCTTGATAGTCATGTCAAGACTTGAGTGTCCTAGTATCTGAGATACCCATTTGAGCGGCATTTCCCCTTGAACTGCTTTTTCCACCATATGGGTAGCAAAGGTATGGCGGGTATGCCTGAGCGAGCGATACACTACGCCACACTCTTTGCAAAGCTTGCTCCAGCGCCTATAA
>NZ_JADBJH010000043.1:0-347 GCF_014892335.1 Campylobacter sp. 7477a | reverse complement strand
TTTGTGATTTATGGATACCATTTGCGCATTAAGTGACAAACAAGGCATCATCACAACAAACAACATTAAACATTTTAAATACAACTTCATTTCATCTCCTCACATTTAGACCCTCTTTTTATTTATTTATTTATTTAAGTGTAAAGCCTTATTTACTTTGATGATATATGGTATTGACTTCATGATTAAATTTATTAAACTATAAAAACCTTACATATGCCATCTCTAGCAACTAGGCACTGTTTATTAAGCGGTATTTGTTTAATGGCTAGTGATAAAAAGAGAAACATAAAGATTAGCACTAAAAAAGCAAAGAGCTAAGCAATTTATGATTTTTCCTGCTTTTA
>NZ_JADBJH010000042.1:0-354 GCF_014892335.1 Campylobacter sp. 7477a | reverse complement strand
GACAAATTTACTCACATAATCAAGCGAGATTATTTTCTCGCTTGAAATAATATTTCGAAAATTCACATTTTTTACCACTTAAATTTTTACAAAAATGAAATTTAAATTTTATAAATTTAAATTTTGTTACTTTTCTTCACACTCTTTTCTAAACGCCCTATTGCCAGTATCATAATCATCTACTTATACATCAAAAAACAGCGTAAATTTATGATAAATAAAAAAATGATTATTCATTAATAATAATTTAATTTTAAAAAGCATATCATTCGACAATTTTTATCAAAAAAGGAGTTTTACGAAATGATGAGAAAGGTCTCAAACAAACTTGCCGTCATAATACTGGCTTTACTG
>NZ_JADBJH010000041.1:0-359 GCF_014892335.1 Campylobacter sp. 7477a | reverse complement strand
TTTCTAAGTACTAACAATCAAGTAAGAGTTAATACCGAAAGTCTTAATGAACGTGTTGAAATTAGAAAAAGTGGCGGTTTTTCTATTACTTCGAGCGAAAAACCAAAACCAAGCAGCGACACAAACGCCACCGACAAAAAAGATAAGAAATAACACTCTTATCCAGTCCTTGCTCTGCAAAGCAAGGACTACTCGTCAAACAAAAACACCCAGCTAAATAGCATAAAAGCCATAAAAAGCATAAAATCATCCATTTTCGCTCCTATGTTTTGTCTTAACAATGAAATTTAAAAGAACTCAGTTAAGAAATTTTTTGCCTTTTATAAGGTATTATTTCCTAAATGGTTTTGAAATTATAG
>NZ_JADBJH010000040.1:0-361 GCF_014892335.1 Campylobacter sp. 7477a | reverse complement strand
TGTGTAAAGTTTTGTAAGAAATCAAAGTGAGAGAAATTTAGCGATGAAAGCCTAAATATAGGGTTTGAGAGCTATTTTATTCAAAATCAAAGTGGCGAAATTTTATTTTACATTATTTTACAAATACTTTACACTTTTTTACACCACGTTTTACAACCTTTTAAAAGCCGTTTAAATTAAGCTTTTTTCATATGCGATACCACTCTGCCTATTATATGGCAGTATTGCATATTATGCTTTTCTATTAAAATCGGCTCATACTTGTCGTTATCTGAAAATAGAGTTATAGACTTGGTTACCGGGTTTTTTTCTACTCGTTTTACGTAAATATCGCCATCGTAGCTTATGATATAGATACATC
>NZ_JADBJH010000039.1:0-366 GCF_014892335.1 Campylobacter sp. 7477a | reverse complement strand
ATCACAGTGTCTTCATATAGTTTTACATAAACATTTTTACTTTTGGCATCAATAGCATTCGCAACTGCTTCTATAATAGCAGAATCGGATGGCTTAAAGTCATTTTTGATTGATTGAAATGTGACTTTTGTATCAAAGCTTTTCATGATTAATGCCTTACAATAATGGTATCGAATCATAACAAATAAAACATAATAAACATTTTAAAAGCTTTTTATCGGCATTAAAAACGACAAAACAAAAGAGTGTTCGTAAGCTATCTTTTATATGATCGATATGGAGTTTGAGGGGTGAAATTCTCATTTTTTACGTTTGGGTGAAAAATGAGAAAATTTTTTACGAAAAAAGTGAGAAAGGATAGAAAAA
>NZ_JADBJH010000038.1:0-368 GCF_014892335.1 Campylobacter sp. 7477a | reverse complement strand
CGCAATTTTCTCTAAATTTAGCCTCTAAAATTCCACGAGGTATTATATACTTATTTTTAACTTCACTGTATTAGTTGCTTTTAGAGAACATAAGTAAAACCATAAATTAAAACTCATTGTTTAGAGTTTAAGTTAAATTGAGCCTAATTTTATACACAAGAAGAAAAACATACACGAAAAATAAAAACAAGCTATCTATTTATCACACCATAGCTTTGGATAACTCCTGTCACATCTAAAGAAGAGTATATAGCATTCATTAAGACCGCCAATGTTAAATTTATAAGAGCAAAAGATAGTAGACACAAAAGTAATCCGTCTATCACAATAAAACAAAGATAACAATAAAGATAATAAAGAGAAAGAAA
>NZ_JADBJH010000037.1:0-389 GCF_014892335.1 Campylobacter sp. 7477a | reverse complement strand
TTTTTGTTCCTTTTAATGCATTTTGTTTTAACTATTTTAGTTAATTTATAATGTAATTATATATTATTTTAATTATTTTGTCAAGGGTTTTATAATTATTTTAGTTATTTTTTTGTATTATTTCTATTACTTTAATTAAAAAGGTATCCTTATGACTAATATAGAATTTGAAGCAAGGCTAAATGAGTTAAATTTAAGCAAGAAGGAGTTTGTTGAGATTGTAGGTATGCCATACCAAACACTTATGAACTGGAAGCAAAAAGATGAAACGCCGTATTGGGTAGAGCCTTTTTTATACTATTACGAAAAAGGGAAAACCTTAGATGAGCTTTTAGCTATCATTGATAAGTATAAGAAGTGAACCTTTATATAGTTGGCTACCCCTCAAA
>NZ_JADBJH010000036.1:0-478 GCF_014892335.1 Campylobacter sp. 7477a | reverse complement strand
CTCATCAGTCCTATAAATTTACCTACTATTTGACACTCGCATTGACGAAACCTAATAGGCGTATATAGTGGATTATAAGATACCAGCATAAGCTCATCTCCTTGCTTGTAGCACTCCTTTATCACAAGCCCATCAGGTGTATTTATAGCATATATTTCGCCGTCCTTATATGGCATACCTATACCTATCATACATAGATCGCCTTCCATTATATGAGGCTCCATACTATCACCCATGCATGAGATAATATCAGCAGGATACATCTCTGCATCACCACCTCTGCCAAAGTGCCTCAAAAGCCTCTTATCCATGAACACCTCATCAAACTCTTCATCATCACTCCAAGCCCCACCACCAAGACTAGCCTTTAAGCCAAACATGCGAAGTGTCTTATACCTCTTTTCTGATACCTCTAAGCTTTCATTTTCTTGGTTATAAAAGAAAAGATTTATCGAAATTTTACGCTTTGATAGAAAGT
>NZ_JADBJH010000035.1:0-494 GCF_014892335.1 Campylobacter sp. 7477a | reverse complement strand
GAGTTCTTTTAAATTTCATTGTTAAACCAAAAAACTTTAAAGGAGCAGGTATGAGTAAAATAAGCGAGCTTAGAACAGAGCAGTCTAAACAAAGAGATGAGCTGATCGCTAAGATGTTCTTAGAAGAGGATGCCGAGGTCGTGCTTTGTAGAGAAAAAAGAGCGTTACAGGGGTATGATTTAACCCCTGTAATCATACTTTTATCTAACGAGCTTCGCAAACTTCGTCAATCATCTCAAGAGCGGTAATATAGCGATTTGTGAGATATTTCACGCTATCTTCGGGTAGCCCGTGAGATTTTAAGTTTGACTTGGAGGCTATACGTTTAGCCTCTTTAAAGCATCCAAGTTTCTCTAATATATTTAGAGCCAACTGCTCTTTGGCGTTTTGACTTAATTTTTCCATTTTAACGACTCCTTTGTGTGAAATTTGTTGGTAGCATAATTATATCAAAGGGGTCTTTAAAGTGGAAATTTGGTTTAACAATGAAATTT
>NZ_JADBJH010000034.1:0-585 GCF_014892335.1 Campylobacter sp. 7477a | reverse complement strand
ACAATTTTGTCTTTTTATCAAGGGGTACGTATGAAGATAGGACAAAAAATACGTTTTTTTAGAGAAGAACGTGGCTTAAATCAAAAAGATTTAGCAAATTTAGCTGGAGTATCTGAAAAGACAATTCAAAGATATGAAAAAGCTAATGATGAAAATTTAACTACAAACGTTATAAAAAAAATCGCAATAGCATTAAATTTAAATATTGATGTCTTAACACAAAATGATATTAAAAAAAATGTCCCCCAATCTGTCCCCCAAGACAAGGTTTTTTTGTCCCACAATGATGAAAATCTGTCCCCCAATCCCTCTAACCTTAAAAAGTCACAAGAAGAAACAAACGTCATCTCTATACCTTACTTTGAAGATACCTATGCAAGTGCGGGCGGCGGCGTCATAAACTACGATGAAGCACCTGTGATTATGGATTTTGATGAGGAGTTTTTGCGTAAGTTTTTGCGTATTAGTGGTAATATTGCCAATATCCATATTATTAATGCTCGTGGCGATAGTATGGAGCCTACTATTACAAATGGCGAACTTTTGTTTATAAATCCTATGCAAAACGAGAGCGGCATTATAGGC
>NZ_JADBJH010000033.1:0-664 GCF_014892335.1 Campylobacter sp. 7477a | reverse complement strand
GAGGCAAGCCCTTTGTCTATCGCAAACTCCGTAGCTCTACGCCAAGCACATATGATAGCCTTGATAGTTTTTGGGGCTAGATATGCCCTCATACTATCAACCCAAGCACAAATGTCTACTTTGGTGATATGTTCAAGCTCCTTTGGAAGCTTTTTTGTGTGCTTGGGGTTGAGATAGCTTTTTGTTTCACCGATATACTCATAGTCCGTTCGCTCAAGCTCACGAAGATATAGGCTTGAAATATGAGTAAGCTTCATGGCAGCGTCCTAGAACCAAAAATCGCCCCAGCATTCTGTTTCATATATTTCTTGGGTGATTTTATAGTATCCGTAGCCAGCAATTGTTGTCGCTAAAAGATAGCCGTTTTCAAGCTCTAGGAAGTGATCTATGTCGCCGTTTCCTTGTGGAGAGGTATTTCTATACATTTTATCTTTTATATAGTATTTTTCACTGTTTTTTGCAGTTATAGTTGCGTATTTTTTTCTGTTTTTGCCCATATAGCCTTCTTCTAGCCAACATACTTTTGTGCCATCTGTCACGTAGGTGTATTTTCCCAGCATATCATCATAGAAACGGACTAGATATTCCCCTTTTCATCTTTTTTCTTTTTTCCCCAAGAGATTATACTTGTCATATAGCCGCTTTTTATGTTTTGAGTTTTCAT
>NZ_JADBJH010000032.1:0-694 GCF_014892335.1 Campylobacter sp. 7477a | reverse complement strand
CTAAAAGGGTGGTGTGGTATACATAAGCCTCCTATCTTAAATATTCATATTTTTTATATTAAATTTATTCTTTATATGTATTGTAAAACAAGCGTTTACCCTACTAAGTTATAATCAAATTCAATCTTAAATCAAAGGAAAACAATGAAACTATCTTTTAAATCAACTCTACTATCTTTAGCGCTACTAGCTACTCAGGCATTTGCCGTTATAAATTTAAATACGGCCACCAAAGATGAACTAATGAGTTTAAACGGTATAGGCGAGAGTAAGGCCGAGGCTATTATAGAGTATAGAAAGGCTAATAAATTTAACTCTATAGAGGATATTAAAAACATTAGTGGTATAGGCGATAAGACATATGAGAATTTAAAAGATGATATATCGGTATCTGGTAAGACGACAGTGCAACCTAAGGTAAAAGAGATAAAAGATAAGTCAGCCAAAAAGACTAAAGAGCTAAAAGAGGATATTAACAATAAAGCCAGTAAGACAAAAGATAATGCAAGCAAGAAAGGCAGTGAGATAAAAGATATTAAAAACAGTTCCAAGGATAAGGTAAAATAGAAGGCCAAAGAGGAAATAAGTAAGAGCATAAAGCTTAAACAAAATAAGTAGATTAAGAGTAAAATAAATACACAAAACATTATAATAAAATAGAGAAATTTAAAGTAGGACAAAAGCAAGAGATAAA
>NZ_JADBJH010000031.1:0-733 GCF_014892335.1 Campylobacter sp. 7477a | reverse complement strand
CGAACGAAGTAGCGTTGTTACTTGCTCTTTGTTTGTATCATCTAATTGTATATAAGCATCTTTTGGATCGCAGCCAAGCTCTATGAGGTGTATTTGGGTTGCTAAATTTTTGTCGATACCAAGTATATGAAAAGTTAGCCACTGTATAAGAAAATCAAGTAATTTTTTAACATTTTCTTTATTGTATTTCTTGCCAAGCTTTTGTTCTTGTAGTGAAATTTCTTTGATAAAATTTTTATGTGCTGCTAAATGTTGCTTAACGTGTCTTTTGTCGATGTTTGATTTTTGCATTATGCTTTCTTCATGAGCAAAATGATACTTCGAGTACTCTATAAGCTCTACTAATATGTTTTTTATTTCCTGGTCAGTAGTGGTTGGTTTTGATAATTTATTACCCAAGTTATTTACAATATCAACTAAATACTTATGCTCTATATCAACTATCTCTATATTTGTTGCAAATTCCTTACCCCAGGTAAAAAATACTTGCCCCATGTCCAATGCAGCCTTTCTTTAATATTTTTGGATATTAATTTTATATAAAATTAACTTTATGGTAAATAAAATATTTATTTACCATAAATGCACGAAATGATTTTGCAACTCTTGACAAAAAGTAATGTTTTTAGTATAATCACACTTCATTTTTTAAAAATGTCTTGTTAGCTCAGCCGGTAGAGCATCTCACTTTTAATGAGGGGGCCGTTGGTTCGAATCCAACACAGGACACCAC
>NZ_JADBJH010000030.1:0-951 GCF_014892335.1 Campylobacter sp. 7477a | reverse complement strand
AAGGTGGTCCCCTTTTGATGAAAAAAGCCACTTGCTATCTCTGGCTGCTTCAAGCAGCTTGAAATACGGTATCATCTCATCAAATAGTGGTATCTCTCTTTCTGCCTCGGTTTTTGTCCTGTTTTTCACAATCGTTTTTAAAAGACGTAGCGAGTCTAAGACGTTCATTTGCCTATCCTTTTTATAATCTTTTCGATTAGTTTTAGCGATTTATCGCTTATTGTGATTTCTTGCTGTTTTGGTGCGCTAAGTGCGCTCATTCTTTCTTTAGCGATACCCTTCTCATAATCCTCGCGGCTTATTCTCTTTACGTCGCCGATCTTGTGCTGATTAGTAAAAAGCCAGCTATAAATTTGAGAGGTTTCTGAGCTATCGAGCCTTTTAAATACGCCGTTTTCATTTATAGAGGCGCTGTTTCTTAGATTACCCTCGTCATCGACCGTTATCACTACATAGGGTAGATACCCGCTACCGTCTTCGCAGCTACAAAGAGCCTCGCCGCGGTAAGCTTCCCTACAAAAGCTTATCATCTCGTCAAGTCCTCTAAAAAAGCTACCGCCGACATACTTTACTCGCTCAAATGCTATCCTTTGCCAAGCGATAGAGGCTTTATGCATGGCTAGCTCCGTGCTTACGAAATTTGCACGAAAATTATCGACGAATATCGCAAAATTTATAAGCTCGTCATCGGGTATAAAATGCAGTTTTCTATCGAATTTAACGATCTTTGCTTGGGGCAAAAAGCCTTTGCTATCACCAAACAAATCAGCGATAAGCTTTGCGCGTTTTGAGGTCATATTTACTCCAAAAGATCGGGGGTTATTAAAATCACCGGCTCCATATTTTCTAAAGTTGCTTAAGATAAACTCCTTCATCCAATCTTCAAGCTTATAACTTCCCTTATTTTTGCCTCGTCTATCAAGCAGGCCGCGTAAGCCGTGCTCTTTATAA
>NZ_JADBJH010000029.1:0-990 GCF_014892335.1 Campylobacter sp. 7477a | reverse complement strand
CTCCACATTGTAAAGGTCTTTGAGCTTAGCGGGTTATGCAACATAAAGCCCACCGCCCACTCCAAAGCACTCATCTCAAAGCTAGAGCTTTTAAAACTAGCCTTAAAATCAATGCTTAACTCATCGTCGCTTACTTGCACTTCATCTATTTTTTGCTCTTTCGCCCACGCGTAAAGCGTCTTTAGGCTCACGCCGTATTTTTGGCTCACGCCTTTGCCCCATAGCGTCTTACTCATGCCTTTTGGACAAGCGTTTAGTTCGGTTACGGCTTTTACTTTATTCATATTCTCTAAATCCTTGATTTTTATGTTTATTGGGGTTTGAGGTTCGTTTTTTACTATCTGTTTTAAACTATTTTTTGTGCTTGCAAAAATATCTTTATCCCCCATAAGCTCGCTATCTCGCACATTTTCCAGGTCAAAGCACTCATCGTATCTAGTATCCACGCTAGTAGCAAGCTCGGTGCTACTAATGCTATTAGTATTAACCATGGTAGTGTCTGTATCGCTAATCTCTTCATTATTAACCTCTATGTTTTTGTCTGTTTTATATGATTTATTGAATTTTTCATCATCTAGCCAAATTTGGAGGACTTTGCCTCCGCGACCTACGCCGTTGGTGTAATTAAAGTGGCATATATGACACCCTAACGAGCAAAAATTTTTTCCAACCTTATTTGCACGCTGAGTAGCTTTTTTGAGCTTCTCATATTCTATGCCTAAAATTTCTGCAGCGACCTTAGAATTTACCCACATTTAGCTAGCCTTTTGCTCCTCGCTTAGCCCCTTAGGCATCTTTTTTATTATTCCCTCTTTTTTTAGTGCTTCAAATACCGCTCTTGTCTTGCCGTTACTACGCTTTGAGCCGTTTAACGCACCCTTTACCACATAATATGTTGTTAGATAGTCAAGTCCATGCTTATCAGCCCACCACTTGATGTTTATGCAATTGCTCTTAAAATATTCCGCTATCACCGCTACTCCTTTCTTG
>NZ_JADBJH010000028.1:0-1069 GCF_014892335.1 Campylobacter sp. 7477a | reverse complement strand
TACTTTTAATTTTAATTAAACTTTTGCAAGTATAATTTTAAAAACTAAATTAAAAGAATTATAGCACATTTATGACACTTTGTCAAGATAAAAAAAGGGGGGGGGTGTTTTATGACACTTTCTGAAAATATTAAAGCTTTTAGAACCAATAAGGATTGGACACAAGCTGATTTAGCAAAATTTTCAGGCGTTTCTATTGAAACTATAAAGCGGTATGAAAATGGAAAAACAAACCCAACGACAGATAATTTATCTAAAATTGCAGAAGCACTCGGTGTCAAAGTTAAAAATTTATATGACGACTTGTCCCTTAGTCATAGTAAAAATTTGTCCCCTAGTGTCCCTAAGTCGTCTCCTAGTATGTCCCTTAGTCCAGAAAAATCCGAAAAATTACAAAAATTGCAAGCACTTATGCAAGAGCAAGAAAATAGACTTATAAATTTACGCTTTTTCCCTAGCGTTAGTACAGCCGCTGGATACGGTGCAAATAACGACAATGAGAGCTTTAAAAACATACCTATTACAGCTTCTTTTTTGACAAATGTATTACGTATCCCGGCTAAACAATACGACGTTATAAATGTGCTTGGCGATAGCATGGAGCCGTTTTTAAAAGACGGCGATATGGTGCTTGTCTTGCCTACGCACGAGGCTAGCAACGGCGAAATCGTCATCGCAAATATTAATGGCGATTTATACGTTAAAAAGCTGCTACGTGATCCGATAAATAGGGAAGTTAGACTAACTTCGATGAATGAGCTTTATAAAGATATTGTGATAACCGGCGATGAGCTAGAAATGCTTAAAATAGTCGGTATCGTTAAAAAAGTGCTTCCGTCTGGTGCATTTACGCAACCTTGAAATAATTTTTGAAGTTTTGAAGTGATTTTGAAGGAGTTTGAAGCTTAACTTTCAAAATATGAAAAAAATGCGTAAATTTTGCAAATTTTGCATTTTAGTTTCTCATTTTTTACCTTATGTCTCTAAGTCATAAAATACCGACCATTACGATATTTGCTCCATATTTTTTCCCATTCTCACTTTTTTACCTTTTGCATAAGATTTATTA
>NZ_JADBJH010000027.1:0-1537 GCF_014892335.1 Campylobacter sp. 7477a | reverse complement strand
ATATTATGTAGCAAACGCACAATTAGAAAACCTAAAATATCTCTTTTAAAAAATTAAATTTTTGCTTCTATTTCTGCTCTTACTTCCGGTATTCCTAATAGCTCACTAATAAAATAATCAAAATTTTCTTGCATATCACGCTTTCTTTTTTGAATAATTTCTTCATAGTCTATTGATAAAATTTCACATAATTCGCGACCAGTTAAAATATGCTCTAGCTCAAATTCATTTTTCATACCTATTTTTATGATTTCTTTATTATCTTGATTAAAACAACATATATAATAATCTGTCGCAAAAGGTATCTTAGACCCAAATCGTTCAACAAATTTTATCAAATTATCTTTCTCTCCCTTGACCTTTTTTGTATCAAATGTATCGCCATCTTTAAGCTCAATAACTTTGCATATATTGAAATCACTTACAATAAATATGAGCATATCAGGCTCAATTCCTTTAACCATTGTATATTTCTTTGTTTGTTTTAAAGCGGTTTTTGTGCAGAGAAACACACCAGCATTAATTTGTCTAGCACTAACACTATCAATAAAGCTATCAATATCAGATATAGATTTACACCTATCTGTAATAATTCTCTCTAGCTCATTACCATTAGAAATAACTGTTGCTTGCACTCTTGACAATAGATGTCCTAAAGCACTATTGCCTATAACTCTTGTGTATCCAGATTCTCCATCCTTTTCTATATTTCTACCTTTTGCATCAACTATTTTACTCATTTTGTTCTCCATAAACTAAATCGCAACCGATAAAATTTCGCTTAATTTCTTTACACACATTAAAAACAGAGTATCCACCACTTGCTGGGTCTAAAACCAAATCTTGTTCGCTGGTAGTAGCTAATAATAGCTGTTTTTGTAGCTCTATCGGCTTTGAGTGAGTATGAGATTTGTCTGTAATTTTTTCTTCCCAGACATCTGGAATATTATGTAATACCCAAGTTTTTTTAGCTTGTTTCGGGTGTTTTTGGACTATAACTAAATATTCACTTCTTCGCCTAGTTCGGTAACCCATACCTATTCTTTTCTTATCCCAAGTTATCATATCAACTATTTCAAAATCACTAAAACAATCAAACCATTTTTTAACTCCTTGAACTAGATGAAACTTATCTACCCAAAGAAAAAGATAGCCATTTGGTTTTAAAACTCTGTGAATATCTAAAATAAACTCATTGATTATTTCTTCGCTCATTTGTGGCAAAGCAGAGCGTTCAATACCCCTACTTTTACCTTCGTTGCCATAAGAGAGCTTATCTAAAACGCCCCGATATTGTGGGTCAAAAAAGGCTACTTTTACACTTTTATCATCTAGTGTTTTAAGTAGTTCTAGCCCATTCATCTTATTTTTTTTATTTAGTAAGTTCGTGATTGACTTTTTTGTTTTTTGCTCCATAACTATTTCTTGTTTTCTTTGTAAGAAATCTTTTGAAATTACAAAAGGCATTTTCGGTGTATTTGCGTAAGTTTGTATCAGTTTTTGCATTTATTAATCTCCTAAATCGACACCTAGCACA
>NZ_JADBJH010000026.1:0-1709 GCF_014892335.1 Campylobacter sp. 7477a | reverse complement strand
CGATATTATGTAGCATTCGCACAAGATTTTATCTCTAAAATAAGCTAAAATTCTGCCATAAGCATATCATAAAGGATTTTATTATGGCGGAATCTCACGTTCTTTCGGCACTTATAGCCAAACACGCAGAACTTCAAGGCAATATCAATCATTATAAAGTCATCATCTCAAGCCTAAAATCTGAATTAGAAATCATCAATAAAGCTATCGCCATCTTTGACCCTTGCTATAAAACTAGCTCAGTACCTGCCAAAAAGAGTAAAATTTCATACTTTGCACGTGGTAAGCTAACTAAAAAATGTATAGAGTGTTTAAAAATCAAGTCCAGCAGTATTGATGAGATAATGCAGTTTTTATTTAAAGATGAAAAAGTAGATAGTGTATTTATCGCAAATTATAAGCAAAACATTTATGCTTTATTATCAAGGCTTATCAAGCGAAATAGCATATCGTATTTTATAGATAATGGCGTTAAATTCTATCAAATAGACAAAATTTAAGCCCCTAATCTCTCAACAACTCTTTTGTTGCCTTGCCAATAACCACAAAACTCATTAGATATTGAATTGTTAGCTAAACAACGAGCAAGAATATCATCAAATATAGCCTTATTATCAAGCCTACGAGTATCTTCACGATAAGCTATCTCATTAACATAGTTTGAGAGATATAACACTCCTATTCTATGAAGCTGTCCGTATTGCATACGTCTAAACCTAGCGTTAAAGCTCTCCGATTGATTGTTATTCTCTCCATTTACTCCGCTATACTCTATTTGATGATTAACACGCTTTAAGTCATAGTGGGCTAGTAAATCATCGTAAGCAGAATTCTCATCAGTATGGATTTGAGAGTTTTTATTTATATGAGTTTTAGCAATAGAGTTTATATCGACATTGTTTTCACTCTTTAAAACAAAGGTCTTAGTTTTACTAGCACCTTTGCCTTTTAAATTTCTTTCACGAAGCGATATAATAACTCTCTTGTTTGGTTTAAATACCTTACGCCTATCTACCCTATCATCTATATGATTTTTAGGTCTAACGTAGCCATTAACATAAACTCCATCTATCTCTACTACCCCATCAAGCTTATTATCGTTATATTCAAGCAAACTCTCACGTATCTTATGAGCTAATACCCAAGCCGTTTTATACTGAACATCTAAATCTCTACTAAGTTGTAAGGCTGATATGCTTTTAGTAGCATTAGCAAATATAACGATAGCAAGTAGTATCGTTTTAAAGTCAAGCTTATGAGAGTGAAATATTGTTCCGCTTGTAACACTAAACGTATGAAAGCAATCCTTACAACGATATTGCAATCTACTTTCTATAAAGTAATGACTATTCACACTTCCACAACCCGGACAGACAGGATTGCCTTTATTGCTACTCCATCTAACTATTTTAAAATACTCATAACATTCACTTTCACTCATATTAGATATTTTTCTAACTGATATTTTACGTGCCGATGATGAGAGTAGGAAGTGTTGGGACATTTGTGAATCCTTTATGTGTTTTTATCTTTATTTATGATGATAAAATATCATAAATAATCTTAATAAATAATTATATTTAATATTATATCATTACAAATAAATATAAATCATTATAAATAATTGTTATTTTAATTTTATTATAAGCTATACCGTGTTATAATTATATAACTCAATAAGGAAACATAATGCACTACGAACAAAGAGC
>NZ_JADBJH010000025.1:0-2388 GCF_014892335.1 Campylobacter sp. 7477a | reverse complement strand
GGGCATTAAAGAGCAGTCAGACGCCGTTAATATGATAAATCAATCTGTCGCTCAAATAGAGAGTCTAACTCAACAAAATGTATCGGTTGCTCAACAAACAAACGAGATAACTTCACAAGTTGATGGTATGGCAAAAGCGATAGTTGAGGATGTTAAAAAGAAAAAATTCTAAATGTATGACCGCTTCGGCGGTCTTCATAGAATTTATTTAAAAATAAGCTTCGTGGTTGTATAATACTCGTCTTTAATCATTTGTCAAGGTAGCTCAGCTGGTTAGAGCGCTGGTCTCATAAGCCGGAGGTCGAGAGTTCAAGTCTCTCTCTTGACACCATAAACTTCAGAAGATACAGAATTTCAAATATTTTTCAAAACTACCTTATGCCAGTGATATCTTGCTGGTAGCTCGAACGGTCTAAATTTTATTTGTGACTTTTAATCTTGGCATTTAAGATCGTATTTTTAAACTTGTTTATGGCTCTGTTGTAAAATTTAAAATTAAAATCATAGCAAATCTTACTAAGATACCTGCCTTGCAAGCTTCTTGTAAGATTTGCTATGTCTAAGTATCTAGTTTATAGCGCTGCTTCTAAATTTAGAGCTTCTAGGTTTGTTGGTTCTAGTGTGCGAGCTGTTTGATCTAAATTTACTATCTCTTGACGTGCTGTTTGTATAAGATAAGGCATCATTGGAGCTTCTTTTTTTAGATGTTTTTGTGCGGTTATTACGGCTTTTAAATTTTGCCTCGTCGCCTCTGTTTTGACCCGATGTTTTGACTCTTCTAGCCCTTATAGGTTCAGTCTTTATGCTTTTATCGACCTCTATAAAAAGCCCTTTACCTTATGTTGTCCTTTGCTTAAGACAAGGCTTAAATTTAGCCACGCAAATATCGGCGTAGTAACAAACGAAGCTATCATTGCAAATCTAACCATCGGCCCAAGGGCGTTGTTAAACATCGAAATGATAAAAAAGCCTATGACGCTTGTTATGATAACGCACAAGTTAAAATAAACAAGCTTTGTTTGATCCTTGCCTAAAACTAGCCTGATGCTTTCACAGTTTACCCTAGAATACCCATCTACAACCGTGATGGTAGTGCCAAACATACACATAAATGCTATAAATGCGATAAGCCCTCTAGCCCATTCGCCGATAGTCGCAGCATACATATTTATAAATTGATTTATATATGCCACACCTCTAGTCTCGACCTCTACTCCTGAGCCATACTGCACAAGCGCACCAAGAGCTAAAAACACAAGTGCCAAGATAGCTGTTCCCACATAGCCTACGTTAAAGTCAAGCAAGCCATCTTCGTAAGATACTCTTTTTATCTTTTTCTTTGCTATTACCCACATTGAATTAAGTGCTGAGATCTCAATTGGCGCAGGCATCCAGCCCATAAGAGCGATGATAAATCCAAGTGCTCCAAGCTGCCAAGGCGAAGGCTCTATAAAGTCAGGTGTCATAACTCCGTCAAATCCCGTCCTAGAAAATGCGATCAAAACCGCCCAAACCGTAGTTGCGGTAAGCGTTATCATGATAAGTTTTGAAACAGTATCAAGCACGCTATATCTACCTAGTAAAATGATGGCCATGCTAGCTGATAATACAACCACGCTTAGCGTTGTCGTGCTTGCTTTAAACGGCAATATAAAGCTTAAAATCGCCGCTGTTATCATGCTAACGGCTGCGGTATTCACAACAGCTGCAAAGAGGCTAAGCACTAAAAATATACCGATATAAAAGCGTCCTTTTTCGTAGTAACCCGTAAGTAGGCTGTGCCCGTTATCAAGGGTGTATTGTGTGCCAAATCTAAAAAATGGGTATTTAAAAAGGTTTGCTAGTATGATAATGATAGCTAGCTGCCAGCCATATATCGCACCTGCTTGTGTGGATGCGATGATGTGCGATCCGCCTACCGCGGCCGAAGCCATAAGTATGCCAGGACCTAAAGCCCCAAGCTTTGAGCCTAGGGTAGAAATTTTCTTTTTGCTCATAGAATTACCTTTAAAATTTAACTCAAAATACACAATGAGTATAAAATTTATATTAAATTTTTTTTAAGTTTTAATAATAGCATGTTATTAGCAAAATAGTATATATTTTTTCCAAAAATTTGTAATAAAATTTCTAAATTACACATTCTTTTAAATTTTCTCTTGACAAAAGATAGCGTTTTTAGTATAATCAGATTTCGTTTTTCAAAAATGTCTTGTTAGCTCAGCCGGTAGAGCATCTCACTTTTAATGAGGGGGCCGTTGGTTCGAATCCAACACAGGACACCACTTTTTCGGGTTCATGACCCTTTCGTCTAGTGGCTCAGGACTCTACTTTCTCTATGTAGAAACAGAGGTTCAAATCCTCTAAGGGTCGCCATTTATAAATTCA
>NZ_JADBJH010000024.1:0-3384 GCF_014892335.1 Campylobacter sp. 7477a | reverse complement strand
ATATTATGTAGCAAACGCACCTAGATTTTAATTTCTTTTAAAAAATAAAATTCTATCATACTCTAAACACAACATTACAACTGTTACTTATAATCCGTTGCATTAAAAACACCAAAAGCACTACAATTACCAAAATTTATAAAAATGCGAGCTAGTAATGGTTTTACAAAATTTTGGCATAGCGATAAGGCAGTTAAGAGAAAAAACTGGGTTAAGCCAAGAAAAATTTGCATTATCAATTGATATGGATAGAACATATTATGCTTCTGTAGAAAATGGCAAAAGAAATATTTCTTTGAAAAATATTCAAAAGATTGCCAATGGGCTTGGAGTTTCAGTTTCGGAAATTTTCAATATGATTGAAACGCAATAGTTATGATTAAAATTGAGGATATAGTAGAAATTAGAATTGCCAAAAAGCACGATAGGGGATATGAAATAGTTTTTTTCAGATGACCGAATTATTTGGATTGTCAAACGACGAACCATTGCAGGGCTTCTTTTACTGATAAAATACAAAGAATGTTCAGAAGCGGACTTGGCAGGAACAAATGATAGGCTTGCAAATATTAAAAGAATTCTTAGTGGCAGATTTAATAAATTATGGATAAAGGACCGATACGGAGATGCAAATAAGCCATTTAGTGAGCTTTGGACAGAGGAAGGATTTTCTTGCATTCAGGCCAAGGGTATGAGAGGGAATAAACAATATGTTCTTGAAGCAAAAGACCATAGTTTATTATTTAGGGATAACGCCAAATCTGAGCGAATACAAATAACAAATGAAGAAAAAAGACTAATCCTTAAAACTCAAAATAATCAATGTAACATTTGCGGCGCAATACTTAGACCAAATCCGGATATAATATCGCACGCATTTTCAAAAGATAGAATAAAAACAGAATTTGACCATCGCAAACCAGTAGATAGAAATGGCAAGACAACAATAGAAAATATGCAAGCATTATGCCATTATTGCAACAAGTGCAAACGGCAAATGTGTTTTGTATGTAGATTGAAACAATGCGATGAAAAATGCGCCCTTGTAACACCTGAAAAGAACGATATTGTCCTTGCTACAAATGAAAATATTAGAGATAGAATTACCAAAAAAAATAGTTAAGGTTAGTTATCTAGCCATTATTATCAGTGTTACTAAGAAAATAATAAATGTCATCACAAATTGATGATACAACAGGTGGACAAACAGCATTTGCTAATTGTTTTATAGCGTCTGTCCTTGATACCGGGAATTTAAAATTATCCGGAAACCCCATAATTCTTTTCATCTCCATTAAATTTAAATGTCGTCTTTCTTTTGATAAAACAGGTATCATTGCACCACCTCCACTATTGCTTACGGCAAAAGTCGGAAAAGACGCATCTAGTGAATATGCCCTAATACCACTTGTTCGTAGCTGAAAAACACAATCTTTTAAATCACATTCTGCGCCTATTCTCTCAAGCGCAACCCGTGTTTTTGGCGGCTGGAAACTCAATTCATTAAGCCTCTTGGTGTTAGTATATAAATCAACATATTCTTGCCATTTTAAGCTAATAGGTATAGAGTAGTCGCCATTATTTAAATATGGTCTTAGCGGTGTCCTTTCGGTTTTTTTCTTTGTGAACATAAATTTTTTTTTAGATAAATTGGATTTTATAGCTACAATATATACTCTTGGTCTGCTTTGCGGAACACCAAAATATGAACTATCTAAAATATCATAATAAACATTATACCCCAGCTCTGAAAGCATATAACGAATTGTATTAAAAGTATTCCCTTTGTTATGCCTTACTAAATTTGGAACATTTTCAAAAAACACTATATTTGGTCTTTTTGTTTCTACAATTTCGTGTATCTTAAAAAATATTGTCCCCCTATCATCTTGAAAGCCTTGACGTTTTCCAGCTTGTGAAAAAGGCTGACACGGAAAGCCGGCGCATAAAATATCTATATCAGGGACATCTTTTGCAACAATGTCAAATATATCTTTGGAAGTAAATTCCTCATTAAAATTCTCTATGTATATTTTTTGGCAACTATTGTCTATTTCATTTCTATAAATAATATCCACAGGAAGTTTGGACATTTCCATACCTATTCTAAAACCACCAATACCGGCACACAACTCTGCGCATTCTATTTTATTTTTCATTTTACTTTCTCACCATCTTTCCACCCTCTAACAACCTGTAATATATCATCATCTTTTAACTGTGATAACATATCTAGCACTGCTTTCATAGCGATAGGCTCGTTTGTTTCTCTAAGCCACTCTATATAGGTTCGTTCTGAAATACCTAGCCTACCCGCCATTTCTCTTTTAGTGATATTTTTTATCTCTTTTGCTTCTATGAGTTTATGAATTTTATGAATTATTTGTGCTAATTTCATACTTTTCCTTTATAATTTTGCAATTATACATTTTTAAATATAAAAAATCCATAAGTTTTTAAATTTATTACATTAATATGTAGATATTTTAGCTTTACTTAATACACATTTATGTATAATATCAACATTATAAAATAATAAATATACACTAAAAGGATATAAAATGGCACAGCACTTCCTACTCTCATCATCAGCTCGTAAAATTTCAGTTAAAAAGATAGCTTCGATGAGTGAAAGAGATTGTTATGAATATTTTAAATCAATCAGATGGAGTGGCAATAAGAGTAATCCAATCTGTCCTTGCTGTGGTAGTGTAAATTCTCATTATTTCATAGAAACTAGACTTCAATATCGTTGTAAGGATTGTTTTCATACATTTTCAGTTACGAGTGGCACGATATTTCATTCTCATAAGCTTGATTTTAAAACTATACTGCTTGCTATCATTATATTTACTAATGCTACAAAGAGTATATCGGCATTACAACTTAGTAGAGATTTAGACGTTCAGTATAAAACGGCTTGGGTTTTAGCTCATAAAATCAGAGAAAGTCTCATGGAACATAATTCAAATGAAAAACTTCAAGGCATAGTGGAAATGGACGGAGTTTATGTAAATGGATATATCAGACCAAAGAATAATATTAACGATAGGGTCGATAGAAGAAAGGTAGTTAAGCCAAATAAAAGAGTTATTATCTCGATTAGAGAAAGAAATTTAAAAGGCAAAGGTTCAAATAAGACTAAAACCTTTGTTCTAAAAAGCGAGAATAACACCGAAATCAATCAAATAGCTAAATCTCACATATTGCCTAGTTCTCAAATACATACTGATGAAAATTCGGCTTATGATGATCTTTTAGCTCATTATGATCTAAAAAGGGTAAATCATCAAATAGAGTATTCAGGTATAAACGGAGAAAATAACAATCAATCAGAAAGCTTTAACGCTAGATTTAGACGTATGCAACTAGGACAGCTTCACA
>NZ_JADBJH010000023.1:0-3412 GCF_014892335.1 Campylobacter sp. 7477a | reverse complement strand
GCACAAAATATACGAAAAACACTACTATGGATTTTTAGATAGTATGTTATTATAATTAACGTTTTTTAGTTATCTTTTGTAAAAAACAATATATCACAACAAGTAAACAAAGCATAATGCTAGGCATAATATACCCATGATCGCCAAGATAATCACTAATTTGCATGAAGAAATTTCCAGCCAAATAGCTTAATACGCCCAAGGAGATGGCCCAAAGTATTGAGCTTATAACATTTAATACACTAAATTTATAAAACGGATACTTTGTAAGACCAATTGCTATTGGAATTAGCGTTTTTAATCCATATATAAATTTTTGAATAAATACAACTTTATCTCCATGCCTTTTCATGAGTAAATGCGCATAAGCAAGTTTGCGTTTGTGTCCTTTCAAGTAAGGCATAAACATGTTTTTATTATATCTGCTTAGATAAAAAAGCAAGGTATCACCCAAAGCATTTGATATCGCTGCAACAGCTATGCTAACACCAAGATCCATTTTGCCGGCATAACTTAACACTCCAGCTGCAATAATAGCAACCATGCCACCGCCAAGTGTATATAAAAAGAGAATAATATATCCGTATGTTGAAAGAGAAGTTAAAATTTCTTGCATTTTATGCCTAAAATTTGGTGTAGATATTCATCAGTTGTTCATATGCATAGCCAGATTGTTTCAAATTTTGGTTATTACGTTTTATTACAACACCACCAAAACTAGCTCCGGCAAAAAAACCATCATTAGTAGCGTAAGCATAGATGTCGCTTGAAAAATTAAAATCCCCGATCTTGCTAACCCGCTCTCCTATCCTAGCGCCAAAAGAAAATGAAGCAGTTGCGTCAAGCGCGAGCTTTTGGCTTTTGATGTCTTCTACGATCGAGTTTTTCATTATAAAAAGAACAAGTGAGCTGTCTTCGTAACCAAGCTGCAAGCCGACACTCCCCCCGCTCATGCTGACAGGGACTAGGTCGGATACGGAATTTAAAGAGCCTACTAGCATAACTCCATCTCCCCCCATCCCGCCAACTACAAAGCCGACCTTTTTTACGCTCGGAAATATCACGATCGCGCTTGATTTTTCCATAAGTTCTCTGGTTGGAACTTCGGGCTTTGAACTCATAGTTTTTACAAAAGAATTTGCACTATTTAAAACCAACTCTTCATTTGCAAAAGCAAAAAGTAAACAAAAACATAAAAGCAAAATTTTTTTCATCACAAATCACTTAGCGTAGTCAATCGCTCTTGTTTCGCGTATTACACTTACTTTTATCTCACCAGGATATTGCACCTTATCCTCTATCTCACTTGCTATCTCTTTAGCTACAAGCACTGCCTCATCGTCATTTATAAGCTTGGCATTTGCTATAACTCGTATCTCACGTCCCGCATTTATAGCGTAAGCTTGTTTTATACCGTCCTTGCTTTTTGCGATATTTTCTATCTCTTCAACACGTTTTAAAAAACTCTCAAGCACTTCACGTCTAGCTCCAGGTCTTGCCGCACTTAATGCATCGGCAGCACAAACAGCAGCACTCTCTACACTTGTTGCCTCTTCATGTCCGTGATGTGCATAAATAGCGTTTATAACAACCGGATGTTCTTTGTATCTCTTACAAATTTCAGCACCCAAATCAACGTGACTGCCCTCAAATTCATGCGTTAAGGCCTTACCTATATCGTGTAAAATTCCAGCTCTTTTTGCAAGTTTTTCATCTCCACCTGTTTCAGCAGCTATAATACCTGCAAGATGCGCTACTTCAAGGCTATGAGCTAAGGCATTTTGTCCGTAGCTAGCTCTAAATTTTAACTTGCCTATTAGCTTGATAATTTCAGGGTGAATTTTGTTAAGTCCCAAGTCCATAACGATATTTTCTCCCTCTTCTTGTATGCTTTGTTCAAATTCTTCAGTAACTTTTTTATGCAAGTCCTCTATCCTGGCTGGCTGAATTCTACCATCTTCAACCAAAAGCTCGATAACACGTGTAGCTATTGCGCGGCGATACAAGTTAAAACTACTTAAAATAATAGCATGCGGAGTGTCATCGATAATAATATCAACACCCAAAACCATCTCTAAAGTCTTGATATTTCGCCCTTCTTTGCCGATTATCCTGCCTTTTAGTTCATCATTTTTAATATTTACAACATTTATCAAGCGCTCTGCTGCAAATTCGCCCGCAAAACGCGATGTGGCCTGTGCTAAAATATAATTCACTCTCTTTTTGGCTTCACGCTTAGCCTCTTCTTCGCATCTTCTTACGATATGCGCTATGTCAGCACGAGACTTCTCTTCTACCTTTTTAAGCACCACATCTCTAGCTTCATCCTCGGTTAAGCCGGCTGCATGCTCTAGGACTTTTAATGCCTCTTCTACTTTGTTTTGATAGGTTACTTTTAAATTCAAACCCTCTTCGTAAACTAGCTTGGCTTCGTTCTTGTCTTTTTCAAACAAAGCTTTGTTTTCTTTTAAAATTTCTTGCTCGTTTAACAAAGACTGCTCTTTTTTATTTAGTTCGTCAAATTTTTGAGAATAATCTTTTTGCAGCTTGGTTGTCTTTTCATCGTATTTTTTCTTAGCTTCAAATTCAGCCTCTTGAACGGCTAATTTTGAGTTTTTAAGTGTTAGCTCTGCCTCGTGCTCTATGACTTTTGCTTTTGCTTTTGCTTGCTCTAAAAATATATTATAATTAGCGTCATTTATCTTTTTAGTATACAGATACCCTGCGCCAACGCCCACCACACCGGCTCCTAAGCCTATTAAAATCTCTATCATAAATTCCTCTTTTTATGTAATTTTGCTTTGGGGTTAGATAGATATCGCCGCGAATATCGTGGTCTTGAGAAAGAATTTTATCGATATAAAAGTCTTTAATCTGCACAAAAACTATCAACTTCGGACGATAGGATAAGCCGCTAAAAAATCTATCATAAAAACCTTTGCCATGTCCTATCCTTGCCATAGTAGCGTCAACCCCGATGACGGGAACTACAGCCATATCAAGCCGCCTAGTGCTGCTTTTCTTGCTTAAAGGCTCTCTAACATTAAATTTAGAGCGCACAAACGGCATCTTCAATTCTACCATTTTTAAACTAAGCCCTACCATAAATGGAATAAAAATATTACATTTTTTGGATAGATTGCGCCTGATAGAATAAACATCAGGTTCATACCTTAAAGGCATAAAAAAAAGTATATTTTTAGACTTTGATAATTCAATCAAATTTAAAAGAGTTTTTAAAACAGCATAATGCTTGGCTTTTGCCGTACGATCTATTATCTTATTCATCTCTTTGAAATTTTTAATTCTTATATCTTTTTTCATCAAATACACCTGCTGTTTTGGTATAAAAATATTACATTATGGCCGGTTAATATTTTATAAAATGCAAAATAAAAATTATAGCGATACA
>NZ_JADBJH010000022.1:0-5849 GCF_014892335.1 Campylobacter sp. 7477a | reverse complement strand
CAATTTTCTCTAAATTTAGCCTCTAAAATTCCACGAGGTATTATATGCTTATTTTTAACTTCACTGCGTTAGTTGCTTTTAGAGAACATAGATAAAACCATAACTTAAAACTCTTAATAAGGAGTTTTAATTTAAATTGAGCCTATAAATTTTAGATGCTAATATCAATATTCGCAGTCTAAAAATTTAAAAAATACATATACTAAGAATGCAAATTTACTCTATATGGACAAAAATAAACTAAGCGTGTATTGTGGTTTTGATTAAACTAATTTTATAATATACTTCAAGGCAAGATCAAATAAAAATTTAAAATTATTTATAAAAATTAATTAAGAAGAAAAAGACGGGGATAGCCCCGCCTTGAGTATTTTAGTTTAGGATATCAAATTTGTAAGAAGCCTGTAGCCAAAGCTCATTCTCTTTCCAATTTTGTGTGGTGTTAGTTGTGTAGTCTTTACCATCTCTTTCAATAGAAGTGTATGTAATGCCCACATTTAAACCTTTTACCGCAGGTATCGCATAGTTAGCTGTCACCGCCCAACCTTCTATTTCTGTGCTTGTGTTAGCTACTTTGCCATAGTTTGTGCCTGGATTTGCTTTGTTTACCGTAGTGGCATTGTGTGTTCCATTTTTCAATCTATCATTTTCACCAGTTACATAGTGAAGACCTAGGTTAAGACCTTTTACTCCAATAGCAGCAAAGTTATAGTTAAGCATAAGCTTATGCATATCCATACCTGCAAAACCTGTAAATACAAATGGTCCACGAATAGGCATAGCAGTGTATGAACCAGGTCCGTTGCCTACGCCAAGGATTACCGCGTCATCATCACTAACTGTTGTATATGCATATGACGCACCAAATCCGTAAAAATCAGAAACGCCAACACGCACACCTAGCATATCACCATCTAGATTTACATTTTTAGCATCTAGTGAACCATCAGCACGTGAGCCCTTCCATTGTAGGTCGAATTTTAATTTTAGTAAGTCAGCTACCGGCAATACATAATTAGCTTCTGCTAAATATAAATCGATATCGCCATTTTTAGCAACCGTTGTAGGATATAATTCAACATCAGTAACTGCTGCATAAGCGCCGGTTAATTTAAGACCAGGAAGTGATTTGTTCTCAATATATGCTGAGTAAATATCATCAAATTTAGCAGTATTTGGTCCAGTTAGGTTACCAAGGATAACTCTATCTTTGAATAACGGTGCACGACCTGTAGTAGCATAAGTTTTGCTTCCCATAGCAGCTTTACTTCTGCCTTGGAATTTATAAAACCATCCAGCCCATAAAGCAGTATCAGGGATATCTTTATTTAAGATACTTAGACCCTCAAAAGCCTCTTTAAAAGATCTTGTATAGTTACCTGCAACAAGTGGAGTAACTACGTATTGGCGACCGGCTTTAATGTCAGTCTTACCAATAGCGTATCCTAAGTATGCTTCAGATAGAACAAAGCCATTAGTCCACCACTCTTTGTTATACATTGATTTAGATTTATTTTCTACATGAAAAGGTGATCCCCAGCCTTGACCTGTAAGACCGATTCTAAATCCATAAAGTGGATCTGTAACGTAACCAAGCTCAACACCAACACCAAAGATGTTTTCATTGTTTTGGCTAGCTAGACCGTCATTTACAGTATGGTCAGCATAAGTAGCTTTAAGTGTAGCAGAAAGTTTGCCGTTGCTTAGAGCTTCGGCAAGATTGTCAGCAGCATTTGCACTAGCTAAACAGCCAAGAGCTACAGCAGCAACCAAACTAAGTTTGCCTAATTTCATATCGAACTCCTATTTTGATAATTTAAAAAAATCTAATATTAAAAATCTAATATTAAAAATTTTTATCTTTGCATTATAACATAGGAATTTTTATTTTTTACATAAATTTAGAAAAATGGTTACATTTTGGTAAACGTTGTGTATTTTTGCATATTTTTAAGTTAAATTATACTAAAATCGCCACAAATTTTAACACCAAGAGTGAGAAATGTGTGAGTTTTTAGAGCAATTTTGGAAGCATAAATTATTTTTAGATAAAGAAAAAGTCATCATTGCAGATGAGAGAATTTTAGCAGTTTTAGTGTGTGCCGATGAAGAGAATTTTGATAGATTTATCGCGCTTAGCGAATTTAGACAGATACTGCATTCGCTAGGCTTAAGAGCCGATGTTTTTAGTATACAAAGCGCACAAATAGGCATAATAAACGCGCTTAAAAATGCAAAAATATCAAAACAAAAACTGCTAAAAAATATAAAACTTATTAAAGATGAAAATATAATCAGCAATGAAAAATTTATTAAATTAGAAAACTTTATAAATAATTTATCACAAGAGCTAAATTTTAACCATCAAACAAGCGAAAGCAAGCATGACTTTTTTCATGATAAGATAGAAAAATTAAATGAAATTTCAAAGATTATCATTGATCTTGATAAAGATGGTTTTTTTACCCAAAGGGTTCAAAACGCAACACAAAAGATCAAAGAGCTAAAATTTAACGTCGCACTCACGGGAGTGATAAATTCCGGCAAATCAAGCTTACTAAATGCACTTTTAGGCGAAAAACTCCTAGGCACCTCAAATGTGCCTGAAACAGTAAATTTAACCATATTAAAACACGCCAAAGAACCTTATGCAAACGTAAATTTCTGGAACGAAGAAGAGCTAAAACAACTTGAGATCACGCCTGATAATGAGCATTTAAATTTAGTTGATAGCAGTAAAAAAATAAAAAAAGAGGAGCTAAAGAACTACACTTCGGCAAAAACTAAAATTTCACAAACCGTAAAAAGCGTCGAACTGTATGAAAACTTGGAGCTTTTACGAGATAACATCTGCATAATCGACACTCCCGGCATCGATGATGCGGTGTTTTTAAGAGAAGAGCTTGTTAGGAGATTTATGAGCGAATGCGATTTGATGGTTCACCTTATGAACGCCTCGCAAAGCACGACTCAAAAAGATGTAGAATTTATAAAAAATTCACTAAAAAACTCACATATCGTGTGCCTTGTAGTGGTGCTAACTCACGCTGATCTGCTAAGCCAAAAAGAGCTAAGCGAAGTTATAGAATACACGAAAAAAAGCATGGAAAAAGAGGGCTTAAGGGATGTGGAATTTTTTAGTGTAAGCTCAAAAAGATACTTTGAAGGCAAGGATGATAGCGGCGTAAGTGAATTTAAAGAGTATCTTTACGAAACATTTTTTGGAGAAGACAACGACAAATCAAAACTAAGCATAAACGCCTACAAGATGGAACTTGGCGCTGTTGCAGACGAGTTCTTAAGACAGTGCAAAACCCAACTTTTAACTCTAAACGGCTCAAATTTAGAATTAAACAAAAATTTAAATGACATCAAAGAGCAAAAACTTGCCTTGCAAAACGAGATAAAAAATATCAACGAAACAGTTAAATTTGAACTTGACAAGATAGACGTAGACAGCTTAAATTCACAGTTTCTGCTCACTCTTAAAGGACTTGCAAACACCATCAAAGACAAAGTGATAAACGAAAATGCATACCAAAAAAGACAAGGCAATAGCGACGAAAAGCGCATAAATTATATCGTTCAAAGTGCATTAAATGATGGAATTTTAAATGCCGCAAGACTTAGTAGAAACGAAATTTTAAGACAGATAACATCTTGCACCGATACTTTAAATTTAAATTTTAACGACTTGAATATAAAAGTGGATAGTAAAATTTTTAACATCGGAGAATATCTTAGCACGCAAAATATCGTTTTTGACTACGTAAAAATTTGCACCGATATATCAAAAAGCCTAAAACAAAAGGATCAAAGCGGCGTTTTGAGTGCGCTTGATGAGTTCTTAAAAGATAAAAACATAATAAATTTTGCAAAAAATTTAGCCATATTTGAGAGAGAAAAATTTCAAGCCCAACTTGATGAAAATTTAAAGACAAAACAAGAAAAACTATCACAAAATGAAAAAATCCTAAGTCTTGAGCTTAAAAATTTAAATAAAACAAGCGAAGAATTTAATGAAAAACTAAACCAAACAATAAAGCTTGAAGCCGAACTTGAGGGGATTATGAAGAGGTTGAAAGATGCTTAAAAACTTTATAAATTCATATAAAAGTGCATACTTTAAAATTTTTAGTGATGATTTTTACGGGGATTTTAAACGCTTCGAACAAGCGCTTTTGGAGCCTAAATTTCACCCAAGTGCCGAGCTTAAAAACGAACTAAGGAAACTTGATCTGTTTTTATGCGAGCCTGCACAAGTTGCTATCGTCGGTCAATTTTCAAGCGGTAAGTCAACATTTTTAAATGCACTACTTGGTCAAAATGTCTTGCCAACAGGCGTTACGCCGGTAACCGCTCGCCTTACACACATTAAATACGGAGAAAATTTTTCGCTTAGGGTTGATTACAAAAACGGCAAAGAGCTAAATTTAAACATATCAGAGATAGAGAAATTTGTCGACCAACGCGTATTTAACGACGATGTAAAGGATCTTTGCATATATGCCCCGCTTGAGATCTTAAAACGTGTAAATTTTATAGACACCCCTGGCCTAAACTCGCTTTCGAGTTCAGACACAAATATCACCAAGGAGGTTTTAAGTGATGTTTGTGGGGTTGTGTGGCTAAGTCTTATCGAAAATGCCGCAAGAGCAAGTGAGCTAAGCCAAATAAATGAGCTGGTAAAAAGCGAAGAAAAAAGCGCGATATGCGTGCTTAACCAAAAAGATAAGCTAACCAAAGCCGAGCTTGATAATGTCATGACGCATGCAAAGGTAACATTTGACGGTATTTTTAAAGAAATAATACCGATATCTGCAAAACAGGCAAATTTAGCACGTGAAAACGGCGATGAGGCTCTGGCAAATAGCTCAAATTTCAAGACTGTTTTAGAGGCGATAGAAAATACCTTTGCAAATGAAGAGATAAAGCAAAATTTTGTCCTTAAAAAGTGCAAAAACATCTCGCAAGAGTTGATAAGCGAACATGAGTATTTCATGCAAGTTTATGAAAAAGGGATGAAAATTCTTAGCGATTTTGATGAAAATTTAGAAAAAAACCTGGCTCTTGTAAAGCAAAATTTCTCCCCTAAAATCGAGATAGCATTTAACGAGATCAAGCAAATCGCAAAAGTCATAGCAGACGAGATAGTCTCAAGCATGAAGCCAAAGAAAATGAGGCGATTTGAGCACAAAAAGACGCTATTAAAAGGCAAAAAGATCGATCAAATCGAATACGAAATAATGAGTTTTGACAATGATGAAATTTTTTCAAAGCTGATCTATAACGATGTTAAACTAGCAAAATTTTTTAGAATTTACAGACAAAATTTAAAGAATTTACAAGATGAGCTTTGCACGGCCTTAAGTGAAATTTATGAAAATTTAGAAAGTGAATTTTTAATATACAAAAGCGAATTTGAAGGTGTCAGAAAAGAGAGTGCGGTGCATTCTGATATCGAATTTGCCACGATACGAGCTTATGCAGGAAGAATTTACGAGCTTGTGCTTAGGGATTTTGAAGCGATAAAATTTGCCAAGATCCAAACACTTTTACTATTTTTTGAAAAATTAAATTTAAAAATCATAACAAACTACGAGAATGCAATAAAAATCGCAGTTCACTTCATCAAAGAAAAGATCGAGAATTCCATTGTTTCACACGAAAAAGATCCGATAAATTTCTCCGTTTACATACCAAGTGCAAATGAAATTTACGAAAGAGTTTTGATCTCGTTAAATTTATATGAATTTGAAAATGAAATGCTATCAAACGCTTCATTTTTAAATAAAATTTTATCAAACATGAGAAAAGAATTTAAAGAGACGAAAGAGGCCAAAGAAGCT
>NZ_JADBJH010000021.1:0-5955 GCF_014892335.1 Campylobacter sp. 7477a | reverse complement strand
CCACAATAAATAAAAAGCAGTATCATAAAAGATATAAAGCATTAAAGATAGATGTTTTAATTATATGTTTATATAAGTTAAAATCTTAGTTGGTTTAGATCTAATATTAGGTAGTTTAAGATTTTATATTTGGATAATAAGTAGTAGAATAATTAACAAAGCTCGCAGCAACTTACTTTCCCGACATCCCAGTAAGGGAGAGTATCATCAGCCAGGACGAGCTTAGCTTCTTGGTTCGAGATGGAGCAAGGCGTTTCCTCGTCTGTATAGCCACGAGCAGTGTTAAATAAAGGATTAGTGATTAATCTCTTATTTAACACTGTAGTGATATTTTGTTAAGAGTAAAGCATGTTTATAAAAACATTCTTCTTACTAAGGTTTTATCCTTAACAAGGAAGTGATGCTTAAAAGATAAGCAAACGAGCTATTAGTACTGGTCAGCTAAATGACTTTCATCAATTACACACCCAGCCTATCAAACTAGTAGTCTACTAGAGCTCTTAAAAGAAGATTCATCTTGGAGTTGGCTTCGAGCTTAGATGCTTTCAGCTCTTATCACATCCCAACGTAGCTACTGAGCGATGCCCTTGGCAGGACAACTCATACACCAGTGGTTGGTTCAACCCGGTCCTCTCGTACTAGGGTCAACTCTCCTCAATCTTCTTACGCCCACGGCAGATAGGGACCGAACTGTCTCACGACGTTCTGAACCCAGCTCGCGTACCGCTTTAAATGGCGAACAGCCATACCCTTGGGACCTGCTCCAGCCCCAGGATGCGATGAGCCGACATCGAGGTGCCAAACCTCCCCGTCGATGTGAGCTCTTGGGGGAGATCAGCCTGTTATCCCCGGGGTACCTTTTATCCTTTGAGCGATGGCCCTTCCACACAGAACCACCGGATCACTAAGACCGACTTTCGTCTCTGCTTGACGTGTATGTCTCGCAGTTAAGCTGGCTTATACCTTTATACTCTACGAACGATTTCCAACCGTTCTGAGCCAACCTTTGTAAGCCTCCGTTACATTTTGGGAGGCGACCGCCCCAGTCAAACTACCCACCAGACATTGTCCTACTTACGGATAACGTAAGCTAGTTAGCTATCAGAATAAAGAAGAGTGGTATCTCAACAATGGCTCATATACAACTGGCGTCATATACTCAAAGCCTCCCACCTATCCTGCACATCTTTATCCCAATAGCAGTGTCAAGCTGTAGTAAAGGTCCACGGGGTCTTTCCGTCTTGCCGCGGGTAGGAGGAATTTTCACCTCCACTACAATTTCACTGGATCCCTCTTCGAGACAGCTCCCATCTCGTTACGCCATTCATGCAGGTCGGTATTTAACCGACAAGGAATTTCGCTACCTTAGGACCGTTATAGTTACGGCCGCCGTTTACTCGGGCTTCGATCAAATGCTTCGATTGCTCTAACATCATCAATTAACCTTCGAGCACCGGGCAGGCGTCACACCCTATACATCCTCTTACGAGTTAGCAGAGTGCTGTGTTTTTGGTAAACAGTCGGGAGGGACTCTTTGTTGTAACCTTCAATGCTTACGGAGTAAATCCTTCACAAAGTTAGGCACACCTTATACCGAAGATACGGTGCTATTTTGCAGAGTTCCTTGAAGAGAGTTCTTCCACGCGCCTTAGAATACTCATCCCACCCACCTGTGTCGGTTTACGGTACGGGCAACATTATCTAAACTTAGAAACTTTTCTTGGCTCGACAGTATCAGCAATTCACACGCTGTTCCGAAGAACTTTGTGTGCCTGTAGGGTCTCGGCTTAAAAAGATCCGGATTTGCCTGGATCTTAACCTACACCTTTCGACTAGCACTTCCATCCGCTAACTTGCTTAACTCTAAGCGTCCTTCCATCGCACAATAATGTTGGCATTGGAATATTAACCAATTTTCCATCGCATACCCCTTTCGGACTTTGCTTAGGACCCGGCTAACCCTACGATGACGAGCATCGCGTAGGAAACCTTGGGTTTACGGCGTTGGGGATTCTCACCCCAATTATCGCTACTCATGCCTGCATGCTCACTTGCATCCGCTCCAGTACTCCTTACCGGTATACCTTCAACGCTGAATGCAACGCTCTCCTACCACTTAGTAAAACTAAGTCTAAAGCTTCGGTACTCATTTTAGCCCCGTTATATTTTCCGCGCAGAATCACTAGACCAGTGAGCTATTACGCTTTCTTTAAAGGATGGCTGCTTCTAAGCCAACCTCCTGGTTGTTTCAGTAACTCCACATCGTTTTCCACTTAAATGAGATTTAGGGACCTTAGCTGTTAGTCTGGGTTGTTCCCCTCTCGACGACGGATTTTATCACTCGCCGCCTGACTGCCATGATTACACACTAGGTATTCGGAGTTTGATAGGGTTTGGTACATTGGTGTATGCCCTAGCCCATTCAGTGCTCTACCCCCTAGTGTTACTACATGACGCTATACCTAAATATATTTCGGAGAGAACCAGCTATCACGATGTTTGATTGGCCTTTCACCCCTATCCACAAGTCATCCCATAGCTTTTCAACGCTAGCGGGTTCGGTCCTCCACTGGTTCTTACACCAGTTTCAACCTGCTCATGGATAGATCACATCGTTTCGGGTCTGCAACATCTGACTAAACGCCCTATTAAGACTCGCTTTCGCTACGGCTCCGGGTTTCCTTAACCTCGCCAGACATCACAACTCGCAGGCTCATTATGCAAAAGGCAGTCCATCACCCTGATAAATCATAGGGCTCTGAATGATTGTAAGTAAATGGTTTCAGGTTCTATTTCACTCTGATCACCTCAGTTCTTTTCACCTTTCCCTCACGGTACTTGTGCGCTATCGGTCTAGTAGTAGTATTTAGGGTTGGATCGTGGTCGACCCAGCTTCAGACAGGATATCACGTGTCCCGCCCTACTCAGGATACTGCTAAGTAAAACAAAGTTTTCATATACGGGGGTATCACCCTCTACGCCTAAGCTTTCCAGCTTATTCTATTAACTAAGTTTAGTCTATGTTGCAGTCCTACAACCCCGTTAGTAAACTAACGGTTTGCCCTCTTACGCGTTCGCTCGCCGCTACTAGCGTAATCTCTATTGATTTCTCTTCCTGTTGGTACTAAGATGTTTCAATTCCCAACGTTCGCTCCATTATATGGTAACTGACATCGCTATCAGTTGGGTTGCCCCATTCGGAAATACCCGGATCAAAGCCCCTTGACGGCTCCCCGAGTCTTATCGCAGCCTGGCACGTCCTTCATCGCCTCTACTAGCCAAGGCATCCACCACTTACTCTTAGTAGCTTACCTTTTTTTAGTATATATTATATTCTAATTCGCATCACTTCCTTGTTAAAGATAACCACCTATACTTCGCAAAGTAGCAAAGCTACTTTTTGCGACAAGGAGTATAAATACTCCATTGGCTCACCTAAAGCACACCGCTTCTTACCGAAGCGCCGTAAATTTAGAATCAAGCTATATAGTTTTTAGTTATTACATCTAGTATCTTAAACTCCAAGACGGAAAGCATTGACAGATAGTATAGATAAGTTTTAAATCCTATAGTATCTTGTGATGTCAAACTTCTGCAATTTAATGCAATGAGTTTAGATATCTAAATCTTTAACAAGTCCTGTAAAATTGTTTTTATTAAAACTTGCTTGTGACTCTTAACAATAATAAATAAAAGAACATTAGATTAAAAAATCTAAATCAAATTTTTGAAATTTAAAAACTTGATTTAAATTTCATAAGCCGATAAACTATTTAAGCACAATCTATTAAATTGGGGATGTGATTATAGCTAATAAATCTTATAATAATCTTTATGGTGGGCCTAACAAGACTTGAACTTGTGACCTCACCCTTATCAGGGGTGCACTCTAACCAGCTGAGCTATAGGCCCTCTTTAATAAAAAATCTGGTGGAGAATAGCGGGATCGAACCGCTGACCTCCTGCGTGCAAAGCAGGCGCTCTCCCAGCTGAGCTAATTCCCCATATTATCTATCTAATCTAAAACTAGAAAGATAAATCTCTTTATTAGCCGTCAATCTTTCAAAACTAAACAAGGATCGATTGAGTAAATACTAAGGTTAGTTAGTATTAAATTTTCCTTTGATGAATATCTTGTGAGAGAATATTCATTGTACTCTAGAAAGGAGGTGATCCAACCGCAGGTTCTCCTACGGTTACCTTGTTACGACTTCACCCCAGTCGCTGATTCCACTGTGGGCGGTAGCTAGTTTAGCATTCCGACTTCGAGTGAAATCAACTCCCATGGTGTGACGGGCGGTGAGTACAAGACCCGGGAACGTATTCACCGTAGCATGGCTGATCTACGATTACTAGCGATTCCGGCTTCATGGAGTCGAGTTGCAGACTCCAATCCGAACTGGGACATATTTTATAGATTTGCTCCATCTCGCGATATTGCGTCTCATTGTATATGCCATTGTAGCACGTGTGTCGCCCCGGACATAAGGGCCATGATGACTTGACGTCGTCCACACCTTCCTCCTCCTTGCGAAGGCAGTCTATTTAGAGTGCTCGGCCTAACCGTTAGCAACTAAATACGTGGGTTGCGCTCGTTGCGGGACTTAACCCAACATCTCACGACACGAGCTGACGACAGCCGTGCAGCACCTGTCTTAACATTTCTGCAAGCAGACACTCTTCTATCTCTAGATGATTTGTTAGATATCAAGTCCGGGTAAGGTTCTTCGCGTATCTTCGAATTAAACCACATGCTCCACCGCTTGTGCGGGTCCCCGTCTATTCCTTTGAGTTTTAATCTTGCGACCGTACTCCCCAGGCGGTATACTTAATCCGTTAGGTGCATTACTGCCATGACTAGCATAGCAACAACTAGTATACATCGTTTAGGGCGTGGACTACCAGGGTATCTAATCCTGTTTGCTCCCCACGCTTTCACGCCTTAGCGTCAGTTGAGTTCCAGCAGATCGCCTTCGCAATGGGTATTCCTGGTGATCTCTACGGATTTTACCCCTACACCACCAATTCCATCTGCCTCTCCCTCACTCTAGATTATCAGTTTCCCAAGCAGTTCTATGGTTAAGCCATAGGATTTCACAAAAGACTTGATAATCCGCCTACGCGTCCTTTACGCCCAGTGATTCCGAGTAACGCTTGCACCCCCCGTATTACCGCGGCTGCTGGCACGGAGTTAGCCGGTGCTTATTCGTTAGGTACCGTCATGGTTCTTCCCTAACAAAAGGAGTTTACGCTCCGAAAAGTGTCATCCTCCACGCGGCGTTGCTGCTTCAGGGTTTCCCCCATTGAGCAATATTCCCTACTGCTGCCTCCCGTAGGAGTCTGGACCGTGTCTCAGTTCCAGTGTGACTGATCATCCTCTCAGACCAGTTATGCGTCATAGCCTTGGTGAGCCATTACCTCACCAACTAGCTGATACAATATAGCCTCATCCCTTAGCGAAAAACTTTCCCGACTTAACTTATATTAAGAAGGAGTATAGAGTATTAGCAGTCATTTCTAACTGTTGTCCTCTACTAAGGGGCAGATTAGCTATACATTACTCACCCGTGCGCCACTAAGATTAAATAGCAAGCTACTTAATCTCCGTTCGACTTGCATGTATTAGGCACGCCGCCAGCGTTCACTCTGAGCCAGGATCAAACTCTCCATATAATTTATATGAAGTTTTTAATCTAAAAACTTTTGTTTTTTATTTATTAGTTTTAGTTTGCTAAGATAGCAAACTGGCTCAATCGATCACTTGTTTAGATTTCAAAGATTGACTAATAGTTTAACATTAATAATTTAAAAGAACAACGATAAAAAGGAAAGCTTTATTAACTCAAGAAGGTTAAAAGTGGTTTCTCTCAACTCGTGAGCTGGAATTATACAGGCATGATGCTTAAAGAAAGATTAAAAAGAGAGGGGAGATTGAAAAAAGTTGGGGAAAAATTT
>NZ_JADBJH010000020.1:0-20469 GCF_014892335.1 Campylobacter sp. 7477a | reverse complement strand
AAAATTATATGAATTAATTCATGCCAAAAAAGGTTATAAAAATGAGAGGTTATAAAATTTTTTCAGGAACGGCCAATCCTGAGTTTTCTAAAAAAATAGCGCAATATCTTTCCCTGCCACTTAGCGAAGCAAGCATTAAGCGTTTTAGCGATGGCGAAATAAGTGTGCAAATCGGCGAAAGCGTAAGAGGAAAAGATGTGTTTGTCGTCCAACCGACCTGCGCCCCTGCAAATATAAATTTAATGGAACTTTTAATATTAACAGACGCTTTAAAAAGAAGTTCTGCTAGCTCGATCACTGCAGTTATCCCATACTTTGGCTATGCTAGACAAGATAGAAAAGCAGCTCCAAGAGTGCCTATCACCGCAAAACTTGTAGCAAACATGATGCAAGCAGCAGGTATAAACCGAGTAGTTACCATGGACTTACATGCCGGTCAAATTCAAGGCTTTTTTGATATACCGGTAGATAACCTTTATGGAAGCATTGTGTTTACCGATTATGTAAAATCAAAAAATTTACCAAATCCAATCGTAGCAAGCCCTGACGTAGGCGGTGTTGCACGCGCAAGAGCGCTGGCAAAAAATTTAGGCCTTGACATGGTTATCGTAGATAAACGCCGCGAAAAAGCAAACGAAAGCGAAGTTATGAATGTTATCGGTGATGTAAACGGCAAAGACGTAATACTAGTAGATGACATGATAGATACAGCAGGAACGATCGTAAAAGCAGCAAAAGTTTTTAAAGAAAAAGGTGCAACTAGTGTTATGGCATTTTGTACTCATCCGGTGCTAAGTGGTGCCGCATATGAAAACCTTGGCAAAGGCTATCTTGATGAGCTAGTGGTGACTGATACAATACCTCTTAAAGAGGAGCTTCCTTGTATAAAAGTGCTAAGCGTAGCACCACTTTTTGGTGAAACCATAAGAAGAATTTATCACAACGAGAGCGTAAACTCACTATTTTAAATTTTATGAACGAGGCTAAAAAACAGCCTCGTTTTACTCCACAAAATTTAACTCATCAAGTAATTTTTGTAAACTCGCGCTAGCAAGACTATCAAACATAGCTTGCTGGGCACTTTTAAATTTTGGTGTTAAAAGACTTTGGATCTTACCTCCAAGCGGACAAGGTGGTGGTGAGTTTTTATGAATTTTAAATATATCCCTTTCGCCATCGTTTACCGCCATAAATATATCAAACAGTGAAATTTCACTTGGGCTTTTTGCTAGGTTTATGCCACCTACCCCGGCTCTGGTTATGACTAAATTTGAGCGTTTTAAAAGCGCTATGATGTTTCTTATGATGACTGGATTTGTCCCCACCGTATCAGCCAAAAACTCGCTTGTATTTTTTTCATCTTTAAAATACTCACAGCTAAGTAAGATGTGAATAGCGATAGAAAATTTTTGTCCTATTTGCATTTAAATTCCCCATACCGAATATCTTTTAATCAAAATCTTACCATTTGCTGAGGTTACATACAACACGTATGCACACTTGCAAACGGTGTGATTTTAACTAAATTATACCCACTCTGTCTTGAATATTTATTTCAAGGTTACTTTTTAGATAAATTTGATATTTTATGAGCAAAAAGCTACGCGCCTAAAAATAGTGCTAAACGAAATGAAGCCTATTTTTAGTGCCGTTAGGGCGTCGCGTCCGCTTTGAGTGAGTAAATATATCAAATTTAGCCGTCAAAGCTTTTAAATTTTACAACCAACTAGGCTTTACGTCCTCATTTATCACGCCATCACTCATAGTAAACTGCTCTAAGCTATCTTTTTTGGCTTGGATACAGATATATTTCATACCATTACTTCCTGTCTTAAAGCATCTTTTTCCAGCTGGGTCGATACGGATAGCATCGCCCTTTTTTACCTCTACCTCTTCGCCGTCGATAAACAGCACTCCGCCACCTTCAAGCACTAGATAAACCTCCTCATTTTGCTTATGCGAGTGAACAAATGGCACACTCACGTTTGCGCCAAATTCATTTATAGATAGCTCACAGCCGCTTAAATTTAGAGCCTCTTTTAGCTCAACTCTTGGCTCATTCTTGGTTGATACAATTTTGTAGTTTGACATTTTAGCTCCTTACTTCCCAAGTACGCTAAAGCGTTTTTGTATAAATTTTTCATTTTTTATCTCATCCACCATCGCTATCGCGTAGTCAGCGTAGCTTATCACGCTCTCGCCCTTCTCATTTAGCGTAAATTTCTCACCAGCCACGATATACTCACCAGTTCTTGGCATATCCACCTCAAACTCAGCCGCTGGAGATAGATAAGTCCACTTTACATCATCTCTCTTTCTAAGCTCGTCAAGCCCCTGCGCCATCGCATTTGCCGTTGGCTTATACTCAGCTGGAAACTCAGGCGTATCGATAAGTCTCACACTCAAAGCATCATCCACATACAAGCTACCAGCACCGCCAACCACCAAAAGGCGTGTATCAGTACCACTTAGCAGGTCAGCCACGTGCAAAAGACCGTCAGTATGCAGGTGTCTAGTCTCATCGCTCCACGTACCAAACGCAGTTATCACAGCGTCAAATCCAGCTAAATCAGCCTTTTCAAGGCTCATTATATCCTTATATATCACGCCTGCTTTGTCGTTTTTATACTCTTTATTTCTCACCACCGCAGTTACTGCGTATCCTTGGCGAAGCGCCTCATCTACTATCCTAGCTCCTGCTTGTCCATTTGCTCCTATAACAGCTACTTTTTTCATCTTTTTCTCCTTGAAATTTTTTGTTGTAATTATATTAGTTATAACTGATGAGCGAAGTATAACCACTTTTTGTTGTAATGTCAAGAGTTACAATAAAAATAATTTTATATCAGCTATTTTTAAGTATTTAACCTGCATAATTTCGTAATATTTTTTTTGAAAGGGTAATAAATGAATAAAACACTTATATCAGCGATGCTTCTTTGCGCTACTTCAGCGTTTGCACACTTTGGCGTGGTTTTACCATCAAATTCTACGATAGATGATCAGTCAAATGCGACTCAAAAGATAGTTTATAAATTTAACCATCCTTTTGAAAATGAGATGATGGATATGCAAAAGCCAAAGGTGGCTGGGGTATTTACCGCTGGTAAAAAGCAAAATTTTACAAATTTGGTAGAGAAAAAAGAGGGCGAGTTTAAGTATCACGAAGCTACTTATGAGATAAAAGAGCCTGGAGTTTACCAGTTTTTCGTAGATCCTGCACCGTATTTTGAGCCTGCCGAGGATACATTTATAAGACACATAAGCAAAACCGTAGTAGACGCATACGGCTTTGGCGAGGGCTGGGACGAGCCTATAGGGTTAAAGGCTGAGATAGTGCCACTCACTAGGCCTTACGGACTATATAAGGGCAATATCTTTACCGGCGTAGTTATGTACAAGGGCGAACCGGCAAAAGGCGTGATAGTCGAGGTCGAGTACTACAACGACAAGGGCAAGGTCAAAGCACCAGGCGAGGACTTTATAACACAAGAAGTTAAGACAAACGAGAGAGGCGAGTTTAGCTTTGTTATGCCACTTGCTGGATGGTGGGGATTTGCCGCGCTTATAGAGGATGATGAGACTATCAAAAAGGATGGCAAAGAGTATCCGGTGGAGATCGGCGGAGTCATCTGGGTAGAGACCAAAGAGTATAAGTAATGCACATAAGCGAAGGGGTACTACTGCCCCAGATCATCATACCTGCAAACGTCGTAGCGGGTGCGCTTAGCGCGTACCTAGTCTATAAACTAGAGGTTAAAGATATACCTAAAATCGCCTGTATGAGCGCGATATTTTTTATCGCCTCATTTATCCACGTACCGCTTGGGCCAACCTCCATACATCTTATCTTAAGCGGCTTGGTCGGCGCATTTTTGGGCATAAACGCTGTTCTTGCAGTGCTTATCGCGCTATTTTTACAAGCTCTATTTTTTGGATATGGTGGCATAAGTGTACTTGGGGTAAACCTGCTGGTTCTCGCGCTTCCTGCGATTTTAGGTAGGTATTTTTTGCATCTTTCATTTATGAAGTATCAAAAATTTTGCTGGTTTTTGGCGGGATTTGTGCCTATACTCGTCTCAGCCCTCGCGCTTAGCGGTGTTTTGGTGCTAAATGGCAAGGAATTTGTGGCCGTCGCAGGTCTAGCACTAGCTTCAAACTTTGCCCTCATGGCTATCGAGGGCGTGATAAGTCTCTTTGGCATCGGCTTTATATATAAGGTAAATAAGGATCTGCTTAGATGAAATTTTGGCTAGTTTTTGTCCTTTTTTTAAATTTCGCAGACGCTCATGCGCTAAAGGTTTTTGCTAGACAAGATGGAAATTTTGTAGAGATAAAGAGCTACTTTAACGCGAGTTCGCCTTGCAGGGGGTGTGAGGTTAGTATCATAGCGGATGGCAAGGTCATACAAAGTACAAAAACAGATGATAAAGGCATGGCTAGACTAGAAATAAAAGCGGATAAATTTGAAATTTTTGTCGATGGCTCACTAGCACACGAAAAGCGGATAAATTTCGTAGCTGATAGGTCAAATATGACAACAGAGGAGCCAAAAGAGAGTGATTTTATACTCAAATTTATAGGCTCACTTGCTATCATTTTTGCAGTTTTTGGCGCACTTCATATCATAAAAAGGCGCAGATGAATCCCTCTATAACAATAGTAAGCTTTAGCATATTTAGCCTATTTGTCGCACTTTCAAGCACTATTTACGCAAGCTTTCTTTTGCCATTACTGCTTCTTTTTGCCCTAAATTTCAGCATCATTTTTGCCGTTATAAAAAGGGTTATCTTTCTAAATTTATTTATCGTTTTTGTCGCACTTAGCGTCATGCTGTCACAAAACTACGACTTAGCCCTACTTATCTTTATAAGGTCAAACCTCATCTTGCTTTTTGGCGGACTGCTCTTTTATGGCGCGAACTACTACGACATCGCAAGAGGCGTATCAGGGCTAAGACTTGATGGAAAGGTAAGCTACTTGGTTTACTTTAGCATTAGATTTATCGAGATGCTAACGAGCGAGCTTTCAAGGATAAAAATGACGCTAAAAGCACGTGCCTTTGTGCGTAAAACCTCGCTTTTTACCTATGAAACATACGCGAACGTCGTTGCTATGCTATTTTTAAAGGCGTTTCACAGTGCAAATATGCTTGAAAAAGCGATGATAACGCGTGGCTTCGAGTGTAAATTTTATGAGCTTGACGGGGCAAAAAAGATAGGTTTTTATGATATTATACTGTTTGCTTCTGTTTTGGTGGCAGTGATTTTTAGAGTTGGAGTTTTGGTTTGAGCTGTTCGGTGACTATCAGAAATTTATCAGTTTGTGCGGATGAAAATTTACTATTTAGCGGAGTAAATTTAAACGTCTCACATAAAGAAAAGATAGCCATAATCGGCGCAAATGGCTCAGGCAAAACCACGCTTCTTGAGACTATCGCAGGGCTTAGAAACGCTAGTGGCGGTGTCATCGAGCTGTTTCACGAACCTATGTTAAATCTTGATAGCTTTAAAAAATATAGGGGCGAGATAGGCTATCTGTTTCAAGATAGCGACGATCAGTTCATCTACCCAAAAGTGCTTGAGGACGTGGCATTTAGCCTACTTTCAAGAGGCGTAGATAAAGATGAAGCGGTGGAGAAATCAAGGGAAATTTTGGAGCATTTTGATATCTGGCACCTAAAAGACAAGATAGTCTTTCACCTCTCAGGTGGCGAGAAAAAGCTTGTAGCACTTGCTGGAGTACTCATCTCAAAGCCTAAAATTTTACTACTTGATGAGCCGACAACCGCGCTTGACTTTAAGATGCAAACAAGACTGACGCAGATACTAAAAAGCCTTGACATAAGCCAAATCATCGTATCTCACGATAAAGAATTTGTGCGAAATGTCGCGGATAAAATCTACTATCTAAACGAAAACGGACTAAGCGAAGATAGGGCTGGGATTTTATGAAGCCAAGCGCTTTTAAAACCCTGCTTTTTATAGCAAAACAAAATTTTAAAAGGCTGTTTTTCACTTTTAGCTTAGTTCTAGCTGAAAATGGACTATTTCTAGTCTATCCTATACTTACCGGTATCGCTATAAACGCGATAGTGGATGGCAACACCCTACTAGCACTCAGCTACTCGGCGATGGTATTTATCGGCTGGGGCTTGGGCGCTGTTAGACGCAGAGTGGATACGCAGGTCTTTACCAAAATTTACGCAGAACTAGCCGTAAGCGTCATCATGAGTGAAAAACGAGCCAAAAAAGATGAAAGCACTATCATTGCTAGAGCAAATTTATCACGTGAGTTTGTAGACTTTTTCGAGCAACACTTCCCTATGCTTTTTACCTCGGCTGTTTCGATATTTGGCTCAGCGATAATGCTTTTATTTATCGAGTTTTACGTGGGTTTGGCAGTTTGCGTTTTGCTTGTTATATTTGCTATTTTACTGCCAAAGTATATCGCCAAAAACGAAAGGCTTTATCTAAAGCTAAACAACCAACTTGAACGCGAAGCAAAACGCATAAATGCAGGCGATGAGTACATACTTACGCGTCACTACGGCATACTTTCACGCCTTCGTATTCGCATCTCAAACCGCGAAGCGATGAGCTTTTTTATCATCGGCGTAAGTGCGGCGATACTATTTAGCCTAGCCATATTTTTATTATCAAGCAACAACGCAAACGCAGGACATATCTACTCCGCGCTTACCTATCTTTGGACATTTGCGATTAGCCTTGATGACGCACCAAAGCTCATAGAAGAATTTAGCAAGCTAAAAGACATCGGCAAACGTGTAAGTATAGAGCTTGATGGCGATATAAAAGAATAGCTTTTGCCCTTTTATCACTTCTGGCATATCTGGTGTTCCTTGCGCTCCTGATATGCTAAATTTATCATCAATGATAAAAAATGACACCGCCGAAATACCCATTTTATAGGCTTTTTCTTCATCGTCGCTTATCTCTTGCTTGCATCTGTCTGAGTTTATAATTTCTGGTGTTTGACTCTCGTCTAACCCGATTTGCTTAGCAATTTCAACCAAATTTACTTGCTCTGAAAGCAAAGAATTTTCGATAAAATACACCTTAAAAATAGCTTCACTAGCCACATCACTACATCCTTTTTTCTTGGGCGAATTTTTACAACCTGCGAACGTCAAAAATTAGTGATTTTACACCTTTTCATAGTTTGTATCGATGTCCACTCTCTTAGCCGTATACTCTATACCGCATATCATCTCCATCGCCTCAGCCTTGTTTTTGCGGTATTTTCCCGATACGCTCTTTGCACACTAATCCCCACAAACTGCTTCTATACTATTTTGCCTTTAAAATTGCTCCACTTGCCAATATAGCAAAACGCACAAACAAAATCAAAATAAATTTCTATTTTTGCTATCTATCTATTTTATGATTAACTCTTAATTTATCGCTTTTTAATTGAAATTTAGGCAATATAAAAGCCAAAAAATTTAACATAAAGTAAAAATTTGTATGAAAAACATCAGAAATTTTAGCATCATAGCCCATATCGACCACGGTAAAAGCACGCTTGCAGACCGCCTTATCCAAGAGTGTGGAGCAGTAAGCGACCGCGAGATGACATCGCAGATCATGGATACTATGGATATAGAAAAAGAGCGCGGTATCACGATAAAAGCCCAAAGCGTAAGACTAGACTATAAGCTTAATGGAGAAAACTACGTATTTAACCTTATCGACACTCCCGGACACGTGGACTTTAGCTATGAAGTTAGTCGCTCCCTTGCCTCTTGTGAGGGTGCATTGCTTGTTGTTGATGCTAGCCAAGGCGTTGAAGCTCAAACGATAGCAAACGTTTACATCGCACTTGAAAACAACCTAGAAATCATCCCCGTAATCAACAAGATCGACCTCCCTGCAGCAGACCCGGAGCGCGTAAAAAACGAGATCGAACACATCATCGGACTTGACTGCTCAGGCGCTATCGAAGTTAGTGCAAAAAGCGGTATCGGCATAGACAAGCTACTTGAAGCTATATCTACAAGGATCCCTGCTCCTGTTTCAAATGAAAATTCCCCGACAAAGGCGCTGATTTATGATAGTTGGTTTGATAACTACCTTGGCGCACTTGCACTTGTTCGCGTATATGACGGTAAAATTTCAAAAAACGATGAAATTTTAGTCATGGGGACAGGTAAAAAACACATCGTATTAGACCTAATGTATCCAAACCCGATAGCTCCTATAAAAACTTCTGCCATAAATTCAGGCGAAGTAGGCGTAGTGGTTTTAGGTCTTAAAAATGTTAGTGATGTGCAAGTCGGAGATACCATAACCTCGGTAAAAACCCCTACAAAAGAGCCCATAGGCGGCTTTGAGAGGGCAAAACCTTTTGTGTTTGCAGGACTTTATCCGATAGAAACCGATAAATTTGAAGATCTGCGCGACGCGCTTGATAAGCTAAAGCTAAATGACAGCTCGATAAGCTACGAGCCTGAAACTTCTATCGCACTAGGATTTGGCTTTAGGGTGGGCTTTTTAGGCTTGCTTCACATGGAAGTCGTAAAAGAGCGCTTGGAGAGAGAGTTTAACCTAGACTTAATCGCAACCGCGCCAACCGTTACATACGAAGTAGTGCAAACAGACGGCGTCATAACACAAATTCAAAACCCAAGCCAACTTCCTGCCGTCAATAAAATCGAACACATAAAAGAGCCGTATGTCAAATCAACCATTATCACACCGACCGAATTTTTGGGTAATATCATCACGCTTCTAAACAACCGCCGTGGTATGCAAACCAAGATGGACTACATAACGCCAGAACGTGTTTTACTTGAGTATGATATACCGATGAACGAGATTGTTATGGACTTTTATGACAAGTTAAAATCAAGCACAAAAGGATATGCTAGCTTTGACTATGAGCCTAGCGATTATCGTATCGGAGATCTAGTAAAACTTGACATAAAAGTAGCCGGAGAGACAGTGGATGCTCTATCTATCATCGTACCTGAAAGCAAGGCGCAAACCAAGGGCAGAGACTTTGTAAAAGCCATGAAAGAGATAGTGCCTAGACAACTTTTTGAAGTAGCTATCCAAGCAAGTATCGGCAACAAAGTTATCGCACGCGAGACGGTAAAATCAATGGGTAAAAACGTAACGGCAAAATGTTACGGTGGCGATATAACACGTAAAAGAAAGCTGCTTGAGAAGCAAAAAGAGGGCAAGAAACGCATGAAAGCCATAGGAAAGGTAAATTTACCGCAAGAGGCGTTTTTGAGCGTTTTAAAGATAGACTAAACAAGATATATAACCTTAAGGAGATATGATGTTTTGGTTTAAAAATTTATTTTTAGCTTTATTTGTAACGCTGTTTTTGAGCGGTTGCGGATATAAATTTTTTGGCACCGAGTACGGATACAAGATGGATGATGAGACTAAAACAGCATTTAACGAAGTCATGCGACTTAAGGTGGATTGTAGCGAATGTAGTCAAAATTTTCTTGCTAAAACCATAACCATAAACGGACGCGAATACACAAGCGATGTCGCGATAAAGTGTTGCTTGTCTAAAAATTTAATAGATACAGACATCGGACTTAAAAAAGTATATATCCACCGCATAACAGACAGCAGAGAGAGTGCAAAAGGGATAGAGTATACTAACAAATATGACCAAAAATGGCTTTATGACACAAGACCAAGCCTTGAAGCATTGTTTTATACCTTTTTAGAAGATGAGCTAAATTCCAGAGGAATTTTAGTAGTTGGTACACAAACATCGCCATATACATACAGACTTGATTTTGACTTTAGGAATTTCTGGGCGACTTATGACTATGATAGTAAAATTTTAAGCGGTAGATTAAGCGGAAATTTAGTCATTTCTAATATAAATTTTAAAAGAAATTTAGGGATTTCAACAAAGCAACAAGTCAAACGTCTAAATGCAAATCAAGCCAAAGACTTTGACTTCTTTGTCGCACTTTTAGTAAAACAAGCTGCGATCAAAGTAGCCGGTGAAATTTCAAAAATTTAAGGAGCTAAGATGAAGAATTTAAAGATATTATTTGCGGCCTTACTTGCCTTGCTGGCTTTTAGCGGATGTTCACCAACTCAAAGTGTGGTAAATTTAGAGCCTTACAACACCAAAGCCGCCTCCAAAACAAGCTATAAAGATGTCTATATCGCAAACATCCATGATAACCGTAAAAACAAAAGCGTAGTCGCTACGATAACAGACAGTAAAGGCAGCGTCAAAGAGTATGTCATGTTGCAAAACGACCTAGCAAGCTGGTTTAATGAGGCTCTAACGACAGAACTTAAGGCAAACGGCGCAAATGTAGGAAATTTAAGCGGAGTGGTCGCAGAAATTTATATAAACGAATTTAGCGCAAATATGAGTGGATTTGCCTCAGATAACACTCGTGGCAATATAAAAATTCTACTTAAAATCCAAAAAGGCGAAACAACCATAACAAAAAATATCTCAAACGAACAGACAAAATTTGAGCTTATACCGTCAGGAAACGCCTTTAAAACACTACTACGAGATATGATAAATGACGCCGTAAAAAGAGTTGCGATACAAATTTTAAACAGCTGATGTTTTGTCTTAACTGCGGCTCTTTTAGTATATTTACATTTTGCAAAATTTGCGAGTTTAGCTTAAAAGAGCCTACATTAGCACTTCGCGAAGTTGAAGGTTTTAAAATTTACAGCTTTTACGAATACTCTGCAATCAAAAATTTAATCCACTCAAAACATAAATTTCACGGAAGCTTCGTCTACAAAGCTCTTGCAAATTTAAGTTTTAAGAAATTTGCAAAAAATTTTACTCTAAATTTAAAAGCAAATGTCGTTGCTATAGACGATCATATCTTGCACGGCTACTCTCACACAGCCATACTTGCAAAAGCTATGTCAAGCAAAAATCTACGCCCGATATATCGTGTTTTGCACGCTACGTCAAAAGTAACCTACTCCGGGAAAAGCACAAAATTTAGGCAAGATAATCCAAGAAATTTTAAAATTTTAAAGTCACCAAAATACCCTGTAATCCTGGTTGATGACATCATAACTACCGCAACAACGATGATAGAAGCCAAAAGCACACTTGAAAAAGCCGGTTTTGAAGTGCTTTTCGGTCTAGTTTTAGCAGATGCAAGGTATTAATTATTTAGCAAGGTTTTATTAAATTTTAGATAAAATCTAGGAGTTAATTTTAAGGATAAAAATGGAAGATAATATTTTAAACATAAACCAAGAGATTGAGGCTGTAGATATCGAGGATTCGATAAAGGCGAGTTATCTTGATTACTCCATGAGTGTTATCATCGGTCGTGCTTTGCCTGACGCAAGAGACGGACTAAAGCCGGTTCATAGAAGAATTTTATACGCAATGAACGACCTTGGTGTAGGCTCAAGAAGTCCGTATAAAAAGTCTGCTCGTATCGTGGGTGACGTCATCGGTAAATATCACCCGCACGGTGATACCGCAGTTTACGACGCACTTGTAAGGATGGCACAAAGCTTTTCTATGAGATATCCTACCGTTGACGGGCAAGGTAACTTTGGCTCAGTTGACGGCGATAGCGCAGCTGCGATGCGTTATACTGAAGCTAGGATGACTATCTTGGCAGAAGAGCTTTTGCGCGATATAGACAAGGATACAGTTGACTTTATCCCAAACTACGACGATAGCACAAGCGAACCTGATGTTCTTCCTAGCCGTGTGCCAAACCTACTTCTAAACGGCTCAAGCGGTATTGCCGTCGGTATGGCTACAAATATACCGCCACACAGTCTTGATGAGCTCGTGGATGGTCTTTTGTTGCTTCTTGATAACAAAAATGCCTCACTTGAAGAGATAATGCAACACATAAAAGGCCCTGATTTCCCGACAGGTGGTATCATCTTTGGCAAAAAAGGCATCATCGAAGCCTACCGCACAGGACGCGGTCGTGTTAAACTTCGCGCAAAAACTCATATCGAAAAGAAGCAAAACAAAGACGTTATCGTTATAGACGAGCTACCTTATCAAACCAACAAAGCGCGTCTTATAGAGCAGATCGCCGACTTAGTAAAAGAAAAGCAGATCGAAGGCATTAGCGAAGTTCGTGATGAATCAGACAGAGAGGGTATCCGCGTAGTTATCGAGCTAAAACGTGATGCGATGAGCGATATTGTATTAAACAACCTCTTTAAATCAACCACGATGGAAAGCACCTTTGGCGTGATAATGCTTGCTATCGATAACAAAGAGCCAAAAATTTTCTCTCTAAGAGAGCTTTTAAATTTATTCTTAAATCACCGAAAAACAGTAATAATTAGAAAAACAATTTTTGACCTAGAAAAGGCAAAAGCAAGAGCGCATATCTTAGAAGGTCTAAAAATCGCCCTTGACAATATAGACGAGGTCATATCTTTAATCAGAAACAGCGCCGACACAAGCATGGCTCGCGAAGGACTTATGTCAAAATTCGGACTTAGTGAACTTCAGTCAAATGCCATACTTGACATGCGTTTAAGCAAGCTAACCGGACTTGAGCGTGAGAAGCTAGATAATGAGTTAAAAGAGCTAATGGCTGAGATCGCAAGACTTGATGAAATTCTAAAAAGCGAGGTTTTACTTGAGAATTTAATACGCGAAGAGCTAATCGAAATTCGCTCTAAATTTAAAGTCCCTCGTATAACAGAGATTGTTGATGACTATGACGATATCGATATAGAGGATTTGATACCAAACGAAAATATGGTCGTAACCATCACTCACCGTGGATATATCAAACGCGTGCCAAGTAAACAATACGAAAAGCAAAAACGCGGCGGTAAAGGCAAAGTGGCAGTCACAACATATGATGACGACTTCATAGAGAGCTTCTTTACGAGCAACACGCATGATACGCTTATGTTTATAACAGACCGCGGACAGCTTTACTGGCTAAAAGTTTATAAGATCCCTGAAGGAAGTCGCACGGCAAAAGGCAAAGCGGTTGTAAATTTAATACAGCTTCAAGCCGAAGAAAAGATAAAAGCGATCATCCCCACAACCGACTTTGCGGAGAATAAATCTCTTGCATTCTTTACCAAAAACGGTATAGTAAAACGCACAAATTTAAGCGAGTTTAAAAACATCCGCTCTATCGGCGTAAGAGCTATAAGTCTTGATGACAACGATGAGTTAGTAACGGCACTTATAGTAGAAAACGATGATGATTTCGTGCCAGAACAAGAGATAACAAATGACGCAGAGCAAGTTATAGAACCCGAAATTTTAAATGACGAAAACACTGATGAAAACCTAGAGAGTGATGATTTAAGCGGTGAAAAAATGCTATTTATCGTCACCAAAAAAGGTATGTGCCTTAAATTTAATGTAAGCAAAGTTCGCCAAATGGGAAGAACCGCAAGAGGTGTAACAGGAATTAAATTTAAAGAGCTAAACGACGAGGTCGTAGGTGCAGCAGTTATAGAAAACAACGAACAAGAAATCTTAAGCATATCTCAAAAAGGTATAGGCAAGCGAACCACTGCAGAAGAGTACCGCCTAACAAACCGTGGCGGCAAAGGCGTTATCTGCATGAAGCTCACAAACCGCACAGGAGATCTCATCGGCGTTGTAATGGTTGATGACGAAGCTGACTTGATGGCGCTTACATCAAGTGGCAAGATGATACGCGTAGATATGCAAAGTATACGTAAAGCAGGACGCAACACAAGTGGTGTCATCGTCGTAAATGTCGATGGAGACGATGTTGTAAGTATAGCAAAATGTCCAAAAACCGAAAGTGAAGACGACATAGAAGAGTCTGAAGACGAAGGTCTTTTGGAATAAAATTTGCTTTAAAGAAAAAATTTTAAAGGTTAAAGTATGATTAAAATCAAAGCTCTGCTTATATGTGCTTTTGTTGCGCTTTTTAGCGGTTGTTCATTTAACGGTTTTTTTGCCGATGAGCCAAAACGCGAGATCATAGTTCAAAAAGTCGACAAAGACGATCTTAGAGAGGTCATGAAAAAAGAGAAGATGATCTATGACGCAGCCCCTGCCGAGACTACATTTAGGGCAGTTGGCGAGGGCATAGCTCCTCTTAACTCGGTATCTCACGCACAGTCAGTCACTTTAGCAAAACGCGCAGCAATGGCTGATGCCTACAGTCAGCTTGCAGGCAAACTTTACGGAGTTAAGATCAATGCCGAAGATACGGTCAGAGATGCTATGCTTTCAGACTCTTCTATCACTTCTAAAGTGCAAGGTCTTGTTAAAAACGCAAGAATCGTTAACGAGAGCTTTAAAGACGGACTTTACAAGGTCAATATGGAGCTTAGGATAGACCAAGATAAGTGGCGCGAAGTCTTTTCTTACTAATATCTCTTATAAATTTAATGTTTAGCTCAGAAGAATTTATCTTCTGGGCTAATATAAACACAACAAATCATGTCGTAACATCTGAAGAAATTTCATTTTCAAGAGCCATGGTTTTAAAATACAAAGGCGATTTAAAATTTCTTTGCGAGATAGACGAAACGCTCGATAACAACTCAACTGTTATAGAATTTTTAAACCTTCATAAAGACAAAATTTTCAACTGCTTTTCATTGCAAAGAGTGGACGTAAAAAGCGAATTTCGCAAGAGAAATAACGACATCACACAAACTTCAAATTTTAAAATACCGCCGATAAGATTTATAATAGAATTTAAGCCAAAATCGGCTATTATTGGGGTATTTAAAAGCGAGGAAGATAGATGAATGTAGTTATCGTTGAAGATGATATAAACATGAGAAAATCTCTCGAACTCGCACTTGCAGAGTATGAAGAACTAAATATCAAAAGCTACAAAAGCGCGGCTGAGGCCATCAAAAAGATGGGAGAAGATACCGATGTTATCGTAACCGACATAAATATGCCCGGTATGGACGGGATAGAATTTATCAAAACTCTTGACGGCAAATTTGATGTCATCATTATCACAGGAAACGCCACTTTAAACAAAGCCATAGAAAGTGTAAGACTTGGAGTAAAGGACTTTTTAACCAAGCCTTTTGATGCTCAAACTCTTTACGATGCCATAAAAAGAGTTGAAATTTTAAAACAAAAAGCGCCAAATTTTACACAAGCAAAAGAAGCTAAAACACAAAATAGTGATGAGTTTACTCACGTTTCACCATCTTTAAAGCCCGCACTAAATATCGCTAAAAAAGCAGCCTTAACCGATGTTAGCATCATGCTTTTTGGAGAAAGTGGAGTTGGCAAAGAGGTATTTGCAAATTTTATCCACAAAAACTCACCTAGGGCAAACAAACCATTTATCGCTCTAAATATGGCGGCGATACCTGAAAATTTAATAGAAAGCGAACTTTTTGGCTTTGAAAAGGGTGCATTTACCGACGCTGCAGCAGCTAAAAAAGGACAGTTTGAGCTAGCTAACGGCGGAACACTATTTTTAGACGAGATAGGTGAAATGCCTATAAATTTACAGCCAAAACTTTTACGCGCACTTCAAGAACGTGAGATAACAAGGCTTGGCGCGACAAAAAGCACGAGTATCGATGTGCGCATAATTTGTGCAACAAATGCAAATTTAGAAAACCTAATATCTCGCGGTAAATTTAGAGAGGATCTGTTTTATCGACTAAATACTATCCCTGTCTTAATCCCTCCTTTAAGAGAGCGTCAAGAAGAGATCATGCCTATCGCAAAAAAAACACTCGAAGATGTTTGCGCTCAGTATGGTTTTGCGAATAAATTTTTTAACCAAGAAGCAAAAAATGAACTCTTAGGATACGACTTTCCAGGAAACATCAGAGAGCTCATCTCTATCGTCCAGCGAGCGGCGATACTTAGTGAAAATGACGAGATAACAGCCAAAGACCTTTTTATAAAGAGTAGAAAAAAACAAGAAATTTCAGATAAAAAGCGAGAGCTTTTTGCAGATGTTTTGCGTAGTGTTGAGGGTGATTTAAAGGAAGCTTGCGAGATATTAAATTTAAGCGAAAATGAACTAAAAGAGAAGATAAAAATATACAATTTAAAGGAGTTTGAATGAGAAAATTCAATGTTGCCATAGTCGGCGCAACAGGTGCGGTCGGTGAAGAGCTTTTAAATGTTTTAGCAGAAGTTGATTTTCCGGTTGCAAATATCTTACCTCTTGCAAGCGCTAAAAGCGCAGGCTCGTCGGTGGAATTTGGCGGCAAAGAGTATAAGGTGGTAGAGCTAACCGAGAGTGTGTTTGAAGAGAATGAAGTAGATATCGCATTCTTTAGCGCAGGAGGCTCGGTTTCTGCTAAATTTGCTCCAATAGCGGCTGCTAGCGATGCTGTAGTTATAGATAATACTAGCCATTTTAGAATGGATGCGGATGTGCCTTTGGTTGTTCCAGAGTGTAACCCGCAAGACATAGCTTTATGGAAAACACGCGGTATTATCGCAAATCCAAACTGCTCAACTATTCAAATGGTGCAAATTTTAAAACCTCTTGATGATGTTTACGATATCCAAAGAGTTGATGTAAGCACCTACCAAGCAGCCTCTGGAGCAGGCAAGGAGGGCATGGAGGAGCTAGTGCTTCAAATGCAAAAATTCTTTGAATTTAAACTTGACGAGTGCGAGCCAAAAGTATTTGCGCATCGCCTAGCATTTAACGTTATACCTCATATCGATGTGTTTTTAGACAACGACTACACAAAAGAAGAGATGAAAATGGTCAACGAAACACAAAAAATACTACACAAAAACATGGAAGTAAGCGCAACTTGTGTTCGTGTGCCTGTTCTTAGAAGCCACTCAGAAGCCATAACTATCCACTTTGCAAAAGATGTAGACGCTCTTCATGCAAAAGAAATTTTAAGTAAAGCTCCAAGCCTTATAGTACTTGATAACCCAAGCAAAAAAGAGTATCCAATGCCTCTTCACTCTACCGACACAAACGACACTTACGTAGGAAGAATTCGTGTAGATAACTACAGGCCAAATGTTCTTCACCTATGGTGTAGCGCCGATCAAATCCGAGTAGGAGCTGCTACAAATGCTGTTAGGATCGCTCAAAAATGGATAGAGCTTCCAGAAAACGCTCTTTAATGCAATAAACTAGCTATGAAAATTTCATAGCTAGTAATTCAACCACGCATATAAATTTACAAAGCCTAGATTCTTTGTTTTTATAAATTTATTTATTGATAAAATTTAGTAAATTAAGCCAAATTTTTATAGAATACCGCCTTTATAAATTTCAAAGGAAAAAAATGCTTAAAAGAATTTTTGAGAGATTAATGATCGCAAGTAACGCATTTACGATACTTCCGGTTATCTTTTGTCTACTTGGAGCCATAGTGCTTTTTATCATCGCAAGTTATGATGTTTTAGTTGTTTTTGGCGACGTATATGCTTACTTTTTTAAAGGATTTCATCCTGATGATTTTCACTCCGATATCGTCGGCGTAATAGTCGGAGCGATCGACTTATACCTCATGGCACTTGTGCTTTTTATATTTAGCTTTGGCATTTATGAGCTGTTTATAAGCGAGATAGACGAGCTAAAAATCGACAAAAGCTCAAACGTCCTTGAGGTGCACTCTCTTGATGAGCTAAAAGACAAACTAGCAAAAGTTATCGTAATGGTTTTGATCGTAAATTTCTTCCAACGCGTCTTGCATGCAAATTTCACAACTCCACTTGAGATGGCATATCTTGCAGCTTCTATACTTGCGCTTTGTGTTGGACTTTATTTTTTGCACAAAGGCGGTTCACATTGATTTAGACCCATCTTCAAATTTTTGCCTTTTATGCCCTACTTTATTGGCGTTAAACAAACGCCAACCCTGCAAGTGCGGATTAATCTTAATATATGCTATTTTTCTATATAATCTAACAATCTTAAAAATAAAGGAAAAGCATGATTTTTATTGATGCCTGCTTAAAAAAACCAACTCCTTATACTCCCGTTTGGATGATGCGTCAAGCCGGTCGCTACCTACCAGAATACATGCAAGTTAGAGCGCAAGCCGGGGATTTTCTATCGCTTTGCAAGGATTATAAAAAAGCCAGCGAAGTTACGATACAGCCTGTTGATATTTTAGGCGTTGATGCCGCGATACTTTTTAGCGATATTTTGGTAGTTCCACTTGAGATGGGCATGGAGCTTAAATTTATAAAAGGCGAAGGCCCTGTATTTGACGAGTCCGTTAAAAACCTAGAGGACTTAGAAAAGCTTGATAGCGCAAAAGCTGTTAAAAATTTAACCTATGTTTACGATACTATTAAGCTAACACGCCAAAATTTAGCTGCCGATAAGGCTTTGATAGGATTTTTGGGTGCTCCTTGGACGCTTGCTACATATATGATAGAGGGCCAAGGCACAAAAACTTACGCGATCTGCAAAAAAATGCTCTATTCAAACCCTGAACTTTTGCATCAAATTTTAGATAAAGTTACTGCCGCTTGTATCGGTTACGCAAAAGAACAAATTCGTTCGGGAGTAAATGCTATACAAATTTTTGACAGCTGGGCTGCCGCTCTTGAAGAGAGTGCATTTTTTGAATTTAGCTGGAAATATATCATTAAAATCGTGGATGAAATCAAACGTGAATTTCCTCAAATTCCGGTTATCGTATTTCCAAAAGGCATAAGCGGTTATTTGGATAAAATTTCTGGAAATTTTGATGTTTTTGGTGTTGATTGGAGCACTCCGATAAAAACCGCACGTGAAAAGCTAAGCCCAAAATACGTCCTTCAGGGCAATATGGAACCAACACGTCTTTATAGCAAAACAGCTATTGATGAAGGCGTGTCACACGTACTTGAAGCCATGAAGGGTGCTCCTCATATCTTCAACCTAGGTCACGGCATACTTCCTGATATACCAGTCGAGCATGCAAAATACTTTATAAAAAAAGTACAAGAAGACAGCAGAAGATAAACCAAATGCCGGTTTAAAGCCGGCATCATCTTAAAAATAAATTTTTTCCAAATGACACATAAATTTTAATAAAAGTAATATGTAAGTTGTTACGTTATATAATGCCAATCTTATAAAATGCTGTTAAAAATAAATTACTTTTATACTACAAAAAAGGATAAATTATGGGCTCAAAACTCGTAAAAAGTGTCGTGCTGTGGATTAGTGTGTGCTTGGTTGCAGGGCTTAGCATATTTTCATTTACCAACTTTTTCTTCGTCAAGAAGGAGACCAACAAACTTGTTCTCTCTTCGCAATACAATGTCGTAGAAAATAGTATAAATTACCTAAATAGCTATTTTGTTTCCAAATTTAGACCTATAAATTTTTTAGCCAGCAAACTAAAAGATAAAGATATGTCAGAAGATGAAATTTTAAGCGTCTTAAAAACAGGTCAAGAGTCTGCCGATTTTGCACTATTTTATATGGGCTTTGAAGAAAACGGCAGAATGCTTCGCTCAAATAACAAAAACCAATGGCCAAGCGATGGCTACGATCCAAGAGCTCGTGGCTGGTATAAACAAACCGCACAAAACGGGAAAAATACCATAACCGATGCCTACATAACTTCAACAGGCAACCACCTAGCCATTTCGCTAACCGCGCCTATTTATAAAAACGGTAAACTGTCCTCAGTCGTTGCCTCTGATATTTTACTTGAAGGTCTTAGCGACAGTATACTTGGCATGAAACACTACGAAGAAGAGAAGATCATCGCTATCGATCAAAAAGGCAGGATGCTCATAAACCAAGACAAAGAGTTGATATTAAAAGAGCTTCCTTTAACAAAAGATCTTATCAATATCTTCAAAGATGACAATAAAAAAATTTTAGGCGAGTTAAGAACGCATAAATTTACAGAAAATGACGAAACAATGGTCGCTGCATGTCTAACAGAACCGTCTTCAAATTTACTTGTATGTTCGGTTGTTCCTCTTAGCATAAATGACAAAAGTTCAAATGCACTTTTACAAACACAAGTCGGACTATCTGTGGCATTTATAGTTTTAATCTCGCTAATACTAATGCTAATAATGAGTTACAAACTAAAACCTATAAAAGATATAGAGCTTGGACTCGTGGGCTTTTTCAACTTCCTGCACAACAAAACAAACAAAGTAACCGACATCAAGGTTGCCTCAAATGATGAACTTGGCAAAATGGCAAAGATGATCAATGAAGGTATGCAAGAAATATCTACTCAAAAGATCAGTGAAACACAGTTTTTAAAGAGTGTAAATACCTTTATAAAACAGATAGAAAACGGCAAATTTGCAACTACCTTGGATGATATAACCACAAATAACCCAACATTAGAAGAGCTTAAAGAAGATCTAGCAAATTTACAAAAATCTCTAAAAATAGCCATATCTTCAAACAGTAATGATGTCTTAAATTTACTAACATCTTACAAAAAGCATGACTTCACATCTCGCCTTGACGACAGCGGCATGATAGCTAGCGGAGTAAGTGCTCTTGGAGAAGAGATAGCAAATATGCTAAAGACTAACCTAACTCAAGCAGAAGGCTTACAG
>NZ_JADBJH010000019.1:0-25928 GCF_014892335.1 Campylobacter sp. 7477a | reverse complement strand
GTTACGCCTAACGCCATTCCCTTTAGAAAATTTCGTCTTTGCATTTTTCTTCCTTTCGTGGTTATTTGTTTGATTTGTCTAACAGTTTGTATTGCAAGTATGAGCCGACAAGTCTTGTTTCGTCTTTGTTAAGACCTGCTCTGTCGCTCATGGTTTTTACGACATTTGGCCATTGGTTTATGGTGTATTCATCTATCGCTTTTGCAACATGACAGCTGCCGCAACGAAGATAAAGATCCTCTTCGGCCTCCCATAAACCATCTTTTGTATTTTTGATAACACTTGGGTCTTTTGTGTTGAAGCTAAGCTCTATATTTTTCCATTTGACACCATACTCATCTTCTTTTTCTGATATGATTTTTAAATTTTTAACAGATTCGCCAGTGATCCTTGCAAGCTTTATCCTATCCATGTCGTTATAAAACAAAATATATTCATTGCCGCTCATTACCGATGCGCTCACTTTGTATTTGCTTCCGTCTTTTTGGATGTGAGTGCCTTTATATAATGTGCCTGCTTCTTTGTCGTCTATCAAGATCTCGGTATCTGCTCCTACTATATCAAGTCCTAGCATGAAATTTGGCATACAGCAAAGTAAAAATGCCGCAGCGACTGATCTTAGCTTGTTTTTATCCATTTACTACTCTCCTTTGTTGTTAAATTAAGAAATCATTTTAATACAAAAGTATAAAAAAAGTATAATATTTTCAAGCGCACTTGTTTAAATTTTATTTGTTTAAAGTAGTTCTTATATAATTATAAAAATAGTGATGATAAATTGAACTCAAACATAAATTTACAAGACATAAGAGTGTTTAAGACAATACGACTATTTAATACAATAAAACGTATTTTTAAATTTTGACTACTTAAAAGGGAGTAGTACTGCTCATTTAAATTTAAACTCAGGTATGTTGTTAATGATAAATTTAGTAAAAAATGAATTTTTTGGCATTGCCATCACGCTTCTTGGCGGGATTTTATGGGGATTTAGCGGAGTTTGCGGGCAGTATTTATTTACGCAAAAGGGCATTAGTAGCGACTGGCTTGTACCGTATCGCTTGCTTTTGGCAGGCTTTGCGCTTGTTGTTTATTACTTTATCACTTCGCCAAAAAGCGCGCTTGCACCGATAAAAGACATAAGGCTTCTTCCGCAAATGTTAATCTATGCCATTTTAGGTCTTATGCTGACGCAATACAGTTATTTTTATGCGATAGAGCTATCAAATGCCGCCGTTGCGACCGTTATTCAGTATTCAGCACCCGCACTTATTTTAGCGGTTGTTTGTGTGATAGAAAAAAGATCGCCCAAGATAAATGAGCTAATCGCTCTAATTTTAGCTAGTTTGGGCGTTATTTTACTGGCAACTCACGGCGATTTAACCACGCTTGTTATTAGTCCAAAGGCTCTATTTTACTGTCTTTTAAGCGCGGTTTGTGTTTGTATCTATAATCTTTTGCCCACAAGGCTTAATAAAAAATACCCCATTACGTTAAATTTAGGCTGGGGGATGGTGATAGGCGGGGTGTTGCTTGCGTTTTTTATGAGAGTGTGGAATTTAAACGGTGTGAGCGATGTGAGCGGCTTTTTGGCTTTTATCTCGGTTGTATTTTTTGGCACGATTTGCGCCTTTAGTTTTTACATGGTAGGCGTTAAGTCGTTAGGGGCTAGCAAGGCTAGCTTGATAGCTTGCATAGAGCCCGTAAGTGCGGCACTTTTTGCATACTTTTGGCTTGGGACGGAGTTTGTGTTTTTGGACTTTACGGGGTTTGTTTTGATCATCTCTTGTATATTTTTATTAGCAAAAAAAGACAAGCAATAAAGTCGCAGAAAAATATTATAATACAACTTTAAAATAAAGGATATAAAATTAAAACTTTAATCATAAACGCACACCCGTTTTTAAATGAGGAAAATTCATATTCTAAAAAGCTACAAAATGCTTTCTTGGCTGAATTTAGGGCTAAATTTGACGAAGATAAACTCGAAATTTTAAATTTAGCCGATGAGTTTATCCCAGCGCTTGACGGCGATATGCTAAATGCCTGGGCAAAAATTTCAAACGAAGAAAAATTAAGCCAAAACGAGCAAAAGGTAGCAGACGCACAAGCCGGACTTTTAGCACAGTTTAAACGCTGCAAGCGCGTAGTTATCGTTACTCCGCTTCATAACTTCAACATAACTTCAAAGCTAAAAAACTATATTGATAATATCTTCATGTCGGGCGAAACCTTTAAATACGTTACAGGCGGATCTGTAGGGTTAATGAACGATGGACGTAAGGTTATGCTACTTCAAGCAAGCGGTGGGATCTACTCGCAAAACGATCCAAAATACTCGCCTATGGAGCTAACTAGAATTTACATAAAAGGCATTTTTGTTGATTTTATGGGGTTTGAGAGCTTTGATATCGTGCGAGCTGAGGGCACATCGGTGGGCGCTGTGGATAAGGATAAGATGATGGCAGATGCCATAAATGAGCTAAAAGCTAAATTTATTAAATTTTACGAGTAGGGGTGCAAATTTGATATATCTAGCGCAAACCGATACGACGGCAGGATTTTTAAGCAAGGATTACCGCGAGCTAAACCGAGTAAAAGAGCGCAAACTAGACCAACCATGCTTGATCGCAACTGCCAAATTTGCCACTTTGCAAAACTTAACAAGAGTGCCAAATAAATTTAAAAACATGGTTAGGCGCTCTAAAAAAACTACATTTTTGTATCCAAATTTAAAAGCGATCAGGGTTGTAAAAGATGGTGAGCATGCTAAATTTCTTGACATGCACAGCTGGCTTTACTCTACAAGCGCGAACAGACATGGCGAAAATTTTGATGAAATTTGGGCTAGAAATGTTGCCGATATTGTTGTAGATGAGCGATTTTACCAAACTAAAGGATCAAAAATTTATAAAATTTCAAAAACCAATATAAAGCGCATAAGATAAATACACTTCTCATATTTCTTTAAATTTTTGTAAAAATCATATCTTAAACGATCAATTTTCTAAATTCATATAAATTTTTAAAAAATATATGCAATGTTTGCAATGCCCATTTATACAGCTTTTGCATAAGCTCTTATGCTCTTAGTTACCATACGTAACACAAATGCCTAAAATAAAAAACTGAAAGTATTTTTAAACTAAAAAAAATTATAGGCATGTTAGTATTCAACTATAAATTAATCAAAAGGGAGCAAAAATGAGCGAATACATCAATGGTATTCTAGAAGATCTTAAACGACTAAATCCTGGTCAAGAGGTGTTCATCCAGGCAGCTACCGAGGTTCTTTACAACCTTGATCCTTTGATATCAAGAGAAGATAAATATAAAAAACACGCTATTTTGGAGAGGATTACCGTTCCTGAAAGAACCGTTGTTTTTCGCGTGACTTATGTTGACGATAAGGGCAAACCGCAAGTTCACAACGGATATCGTGTCCAGTTTAACTCAGCCATCGGTCCGTATAAAGGCGGTTTAAGACTTCATCCTAGTGTAAATTTAGGCGTTTTGAAATTTTTAGGATTTGAACAAATTTTTAAAAATTCACTAACCGGCGTTAATATCGGCGGTGCAAAAGGCGGAAGTAACTTCGATCCAAAGGGTAAAAGCGATAATGAGATAATGAGATTTTGCCATGCGTTTATGGAAGAATTTTACAGACATATAGGCAATACAACCGATGTTCCTGCAGGAGATATCGGTGTTGGCGGACGTGAGATCGGCTATCTTTTTGGCAAATACAAAAAAATCACAGGAAGATTTGACGGAATTTTAACAGGAAAAGGACTAAACTGGGGCGGAAGTCTTGCTAGAACTGAAGCAACCGGATATGGCTTAGTTTACTTTACAGATAACATGCTTAAAAAAGCAGGTCTTAGCTTAGAGGGTAAAAAATGCTCTATCAGCGGAAGTGGAAACGTTGCTATTTACACCATCGAAAAGCTATATCAATTTGGTGCGTTGCCTATTACCGCGTCTGACTCAAACGGTTATATCTATGATAGTGAAGGTATTGATGTGGCACTTTTAAAAGAACTAAAAGAGGTTCGAAGAGAGCGCTTGAGTGAATACACCAAATTTAGACCGCATGCAAAATACATAAGCGTAAACGAATACGCACCGGGACGCAACGGCGTTTGGGATGTGCCTTGTGACGGAGCATTTCCTTGTGCTACGCAAAACGAAGTTCATTTAGCCGACATTAAAGTCCTTTATGCGAATGGATGTAAATTCTTAGCCGAGGGTGCGAATATGCCAAGCACGCTTGATGCCGTAAATTTCATGCTTGCGCAAAAAGACTTTTACTTTGCCCCCGCTAAAGCCGCAAATGCCGGAGGCGTAGGTACTAGCGGACTTGAGATGATGCAAAATGCAGGCATGACATCTTGGAGCTTTGAGGAGGTTGATAAAAGACTTCGCGGCATAATGAATCATATATTTGAAATTTCATACGCTACAAGTGAGGAATTTGGCGATGCAGGCAACCTCGTGCTTGGCTCAAATATCGCGGGATTTAGAAAAGTAGCCGACGCGATGATCGATCAAGGATATGTGTAGTAAATTTTTATTTTGATGGCTAAAATCAGCTTGTTTTTAGTATAATCAAAACAAAAAAGGTGGCTAAGATGAAGATTATAAATTCTTTTTTTGTGGGATTTTTGTTTGTCTTAGCTCCGATTTTTACTCTATTTGCCGGGCTTAAGGTTAATTACTTTGACCATTACGGCATTGATGAGTATTTTAATGCCATTTTTATACATAATGTGCCTATTTTATGGCTTGCTCCTCTTTATTTATTTGTCGGTTATGCGTTTTTCTATTCTAAATTTAGAAAATTTTTTCGTGCATTTTATGTTATAGTTTTACTTTTTTCGCTCCTTAGCTGGCTTCCTGCGATAGGTCTTAATGTGGGGGAGAGAATTTTTGCAGAGCCTGATTATGACGAGTTTATACAAGATAGTGATAGCGGTGTAAAAACTGTAAATTTCCGTCCTTTATATAAAACTAAAGATACAATTTATGTTATAAAAAACAAAGGCGACTACGCTGTAAAGATAAAACGAAACAAATAAAAAAGAAAAATTTTAAATTTCGGTTTATTTTTAACATTTTGACCACTTTATCTCTTTAAATTTTAACGGATTTTTACCTTTTTTTAGCTACAATGTAATAAAAAATAAAGGGTTAAATATGCGGATGAAACTACCACATGTGCCTTATGTCGCACATAAAATAGCGATAGATCTTTTAAATTGTGGCTTTGTTAAGCTAAACAAAGGCATAGAACCGATAGTTGCTAAGGCTACTGAAATTTTAAATGAAGATATAGTAAAAGAGAGAGCCTTAGAGGAGAGAGCTAACGAGCTTTTAGAGAAAAACGAAGACGAAATGCAACTTATGCAAGTTGATCGTAAAAACATGTTCTGGCTTATAAAGAAAAAGTTAGCGGCTGATTTTGATGTGATACTAACCCATGAGGATAGGTTTAGCAACGTAGCTCATAAAATTTTAGAGACGATATGGAAGAGTAGTTTGGTTGAGTATAATGTCTCTGAAAACCGCGTTAAAAATGTTATCTACAGCTCGATAGACGGGTATTTGAAAAATTACGAAAAGATAGAAGATGATGTTCTTGAAAAGATAGAGAGTTATAAACATAAACTTATCCCGGGAACCCAGGAGTATGACATTGTTTTTGAGCGCCTTTATCAAGACGAACTTAAAAAAAGAGGAATGCTGTAATGAAAGCTTATATTTACATCGAAAACGGCACATATCTTGAAGCAAAAGCGTTTGGAGCTCACGGTGAGTGTGCCGGCGAGCTTGTTTTCAACACATCTTTAACCGGCTATGAAGAGATTATGAGTGATCCTAGCTATGCAGGTCAGTTTATCGTATTTACTATGCCTGAAATCGGTATAGTGGGTGTAAATGATGACGATATGGAGAGCCATAAAATTTATGCAAGTGGCGTTATCATGCGCTCTTATAATGAATTTGCGTCAAATTATAGGTCGCAAAAAACATTGGGAGAATTTTTCAAAGAGCAAGGTAAATTCGGCGTTTATGATGTAGATACTAGATTTTTAACCAAAATGCTTCGTGACGAGGGTGCTTTGATGGCGTATATTTCAACGCAAATTAGCGACAAAGAAGAGCTTAAACGTCGTCTTGAAGCAAGCGGACGCATAGAGGATACAAACTATGTAAAAGTTGTAGGTTCAACTGATGAATACGAGCATAAATTTGGAAGTTGGGATAAAACCGCTAAAATTTACAAGCCTTTAAAAAGTATCGGCAAAAAGATCGCTGTGCTTGACTTTGGCGTAAAAAGAAACATCTTGAATGAGCTTTGCGAAGTCGGTCTTGAGGTGGTTGTTGTTCCTCATAGCGTAAAAGCCGAGTATCTGATAGAAAAATTTAAAAACGGCGAAATAAATGGTGTGTTTTTGTCAAACGGTCCAGGAGAGCCAAAAAGTTTAAAGTCGGAAATATCCGAGATAAAAAAGATCATAGACGCTAAAATCCCGATATTTGCGATATGTCTTGGACATCAACTTCTTTCAAATGCCATGGGTTATCCGACCTATAAGCTAAAATTCGGACAGCATGGAGCAAACCATCCTGTGCTAAATTTAGAAACAAAAGCGATCGAGATAACTACTCAAAACCACAACTATAATGTTCCTGAAGAGATCGCCGAGGTCGCTCATATAACACATAGAAATTTATTTGATGGAACTATAGAGGGTGTTAGATATAAGGATTTTCCGGTATTTTCCGTTCAGCATCACCCAGAGGCTAGCAGCGGACCAAATGAAAGCAAATATATATTTAAACAGTTTATAGAAATTTTATAAATTTAGATGGATTTTGCCACTGTTGTAAGTATAGTAAGCGTTGCTTTTTTAAGCAGTTTTAGCCACTGCATAGGCATGTGTGGTGGCTTTTTGGGTTTGCAAGCCTTTTTTTTAAAAGACAAAACACAAAAACAAACACTCTTTTTTACTACTTTATACCACTTAGCTAGAATTTTTGCCTATGTTCTCATCGGTGCTGTTTTTGGAGCATTTGGCGGGATCTTTGTTATAAGCGGAACTTCGCGTGCATTTTTGTTTTTTATGATAGGATTTTTTCTTGTTTTTATAGGCGTTGCGCTTTGGGTAAGGGGGGATTTATTAAAATTTATAGAAAACGATAAAATATCTAAATTCGTAACCAAAAATGCTTTTAAACTTAGCAAAAAACATGGAATTTTAAATTTTGTCGCACTCGGTTTTTTAAACGGTTTGCTTCCTTGTGGAGTGGTTTATTATTTTGCTGCAATGGCGATCGCATCATCTTCTGTAGTTAATGGTGCTCTTATAATGCTACTTTTTGGTTTGTCTACACTTCCTATTATGGTGGGGTTTGTTACATTTTTTAATCTCATTAATGAAACTTTTAAGCAAATAATGTTTAAAATATCACTTATAATCGTAATTTTAAATGGAATTTATCTCACTTTTTTAGGATATATGGTAAATAATGGATAATGTAAAGGCCAGGTTTAAGCAGTATCAAAATGCTGTTGAAGAGAGCAATATCGTCTCAAAAACCGACATAAATGGTATTATTACTTTTGTAAATGATGAATTTTGCAAGATTAGTGAATACACTCGTGAAGAGCTTATCGGCAAAAATCACAACATCGTTCGTCATCCTGATGTACCAAAAGAGAGTTTTAGGCGACTTTGGAGCACGATACTTGATAAAAAAGTCTATAAAACCATAGCTAAAAATTTAACTAAAAGCGGTAAGGTCGTATATCTAAACACGACTATCATCCCTATATTAAATTTAAAGGGTGATATAGAGGAATTTCTAGCGATCCGGCATGACGTCACAAAGGTTATCGAGTTAAATGAGCAACTTTTAAAGACGCAAGACGAGCTTGAAATTTTAAATTCAGAACTTGAAGAGCGCGTAAGAAAGAAGACTGCCGAGTTAAGAGCTTTAAATGAAAATTTGCAAGACATTATAAAGTCTGAAGTCGCTAAAAATGAAGAGCAAACAAAGCTTTTAGTCATCCAGTCAAGATTTGCCAGCATGGGAGAGATGATAGCAAACATAGCTCACCAGTGGCGACAGCCTTTAAATGAACTTAGTATCGCGTTGTTTAAAATGAAAAAAACCGCAAACAACAGTGATGAAGAATTTGAAAATTCATACAGGCGATGTAAAAATATCATAAAAAATATGTCAAATACGATAGAAGACTTTAGAGGTTTTTTTGCTGTAGATAAAGAAGCTAAGAAATTTCACATCTCATCTTCGGTGCATGACTCTATCTTTATGCTCCAAGGTGCGATAGAAAGAGAAGAGATAGCTCTTAAGTTAAATATCATAAACGATGTTGAAATTTACGGACATAAAAGACAGCTTGATCAGGTTGTGATAAATTTATTAAACAACGCAAAAGATGCTTTGATAGAAAGAAAGGTTGAAGATAAGACAATAACGGTCGAGGTTTTACTTGAAGAAAATTTTGGTGTTTTAAAAATTTCAGACAATGCAGGCGGGATAGACGAGCATGTTAAGGACAAGATCTTTGAGCCTTATTTCACCACTAAGCATTCCTCTAGTGGTACCGGCATAGGTCTTTATATGTCAAAACTTATAATAGATAGAGCAAATGGCGAGATAACAGCGGAAAACACCGCAAGTGGAGCCTGTTTTATAGTGAGATTACCAATACAAGGAGAATTTGATGAGTAAAATTTTAGAAAATTTAATGATCTTGATAGTTGAGGATGAAAACGAAGTTAGAAAGCTCATGCAAGATGTTATGACGGGCGAATTTGCCAATGTTATAACCGCACAAAACGGCGACGAGGGACTTAAAAAATTTAAAAAGTATAATCCCGACATTGTTGTAACCGATATTGCTATGCCTATTAGCGATGGACTTGAAATGGCAATGCATATAAAAGAAATTTCAAAAGATACGCCGGTAGTCGTGCTTAGTGCTTATAGTGAAAAAGAGAGACTTCTTAAGGCTATAGATGTCGGCGTGGATAAATACATCATGAAGCCTATCGATATGGACGAGTTTTTAACCACTCTTGAGCATGTAGCAAAAAGCAAGATAGAAACTACAAACATTATCGAAGTTGCAAAAGGTTACACATTTAACAAAACCAAGAGAGTTTTGATAAAAGACGGAGTTGAAATTCCGCTTACAAAAAAAGAGTTGGCATTTATTTCGTTGCTGATAAAACGCCTTGGTGCACTTGTGTTACACGACGAGATCAAAAACGTAGTTTGGGTTGGAGAGAGTGTTTCTGAAGCCGCGATTAGAACATTTGTTAAACGCGTAAGAGATAAAGTGGGAAATGATTTTGTTAAAAATATACCTGGCCTTGGATATAAAATAGACGTAAATTTATAATTTAGCTTTAATATAAATAAAATTGTAGCATTTAAGTTTTTTCATATAAATAATATTTTAAAATAACGTTTATTATATTATTCATTAATATAAAATTAACAAGGAGGCATTTAATGCGACCAGGTCAAATGTTAAGCTATGACTATACCGTAGCTAAACTTTTCATGTTTTCCACGATACTTTTCGGTATAGTGGGTATGTTAATTGGCGTTATAATAGCGTTTCAAATGGCATATCCGGATCTGAACTATATCGCCGGAGAATACTCGACTTTCGGCAGACTAAGACCGCTTCATACAAATGGCGTAGTCTTTGGTTTTTTACTTTCCGGAATTTTTTCAACGTGGTATTATATCGGACAGCGCGTTTTGAAAGTTTCGATGAGCGAGTCGCCATTTTTGATGTTTATAGGTAAACTTCATTTTTGGCTTTACATGATACTTATTGCCGCTGCCGTCGTTTCGCTTTGGGCAGGCGTTAGCACAGCAAAAGAGTATGCCGAACTTGAATGGCCGCTAGATATAGGCGTTGTTTTGGTTTGGGTTTTGTGGGGGATTAGTATATTTGGCCTTATAGGAATTCGCCGCGAGAAGACGCTTTATATATCTATCTGGTATTATATAGCAACATTTTTGGGCGTTGCCATGCTCTATCTGTTTAACAACATGGAAGTTCCTACACGTCTTATTTCAGGACACGGCTCATGGTTGCACTCTGTTTCTATGTATGCCGGATCAAACGATGCTTTAGTTCAATGGTGGTATGGACACAATGCTGTTGCGTTTATCTTTACTGTTGCCATTATTGCTCAAATTTATTACTTCTTGCCAAAAGAGAGCGGTCAGCCGATATTTTCGTATAAATTATCGCTATTTTCTTTCTGGGGACTTATGTTTATCTATCTTTGGGCGGGTGGACACCATCTTATTTATACAACAGTGCCTGACTGGATGCAGACGATGGGCTCGATCTTCTCGGTCGTTCTTATACTTCCGTCTTGGGGTTCTGCGATAAACATTCTTTTAACAATGAAAGGCGAGTGGGTTCAACTTCGTGAAAATCCTCTAATTAAATTTATGATCCTAGCTTCGACATTTTACATGTTCTCGACGCTTGAAGGTCCGATCCTTTCTATCAAGTCTGTAAATGCCCTAGCTCACTACACTGACTGGATACCTGGGCACGTTCATGACGGCGCACTTGGCTGGATAGGCTTTATGATAATGGCTGCTATGTATCACATGACGCCGAGATTTTTCAAACGTGAAATTTACTCAAAGTCTATCATGGAAGCACAATTTTGGATACAAACAACCGGCATCGTGCTTTATTTCGCATCAATGTGGATAGCAGGTATTACTCAAGGTATGATGTGGAGAGCAACTGATCAATACGGCAACCTTCTTTACTCGTTTATCGATACTGTTGTCGTGCTTATACCATACTACTGGATAAGAGCCATCGGCGGTCTTTTGTATCTGATAGGCTTTTTCATGTTTGCTTATAATATTTATAAATCAATGTCGGCACCGACTATATCGGCAGAGCCTAAAAACGCATCTCCGATGGGCGGACGCTTAAACGTGGAGGTGTCAAATGTTTAGTTGGTTAGAGAAAAATCCATTCTTCTTTGCAGTCGGTGTTTTTATCGTTATCGCTTATGCCGGTATAGTAGAAATTTTACCTGACTTTGCAAATCGTGCAAGACCGTTAGATACCGCAAAACCTTATACGGTTTTACAACTTGCCGGTAAAAATATCTACATGCAAGATGGCTGTAATACTTGTCATACGCAAATGATTCGTCCGTTTAAAAGCGAAACTGACAGATACGGTATGTATTCTATAAGTGGCGAATACGCTTATGATCGTCCACACCTTTGGGGTTCAAAAAGAACAGGTCCTGACCTTTGGAGGGTTGGTAACTACAGAACAAGCGACTGGCATGAAAATCACATGAAAGATCCAACGTCTGTTGTACCAGGCTCTATAATGCCTGCATATACGCATATGTTTAAAAAAGCAGCCGATATAAAAACTGCTTATGCAGAGGCGCTAACTGTTCAAAAGGTATTTAATGCACCTTATAATATGCCTGATATGCCAAAACTAGGTAGTTGGGAAGAGACGCAAAAAGATGTTTTAGCTGAAGCTGGCATGATAGTTGATCAAATGAGAGATGAAGAGATTAAAAAAGCTTTTGCAAACGGCGAAATTCGTGAAATAGTTGCTCTTATAGCCTACCTAAATAGTTTAAAATAAAAAGGCTTATGCTATGGATATGCAAACTATTAGAGAGTTACAGGCTTACGGCTTTTTCTTCTTTACGGTTTTTTTGGTGTTGATTTTATACGGGTATTGTTACCATTTGTATAAATCAGAAAAAACTGGCAGAAGAAACTATGAAAAATACTCGAATTTAGCTTTAGACGATGATCCTAGCAGTAATGTTTTAGAGAAAAAACAAGAGTAAAAGGGGACTTAGATGGAGTGGTTTAATCTAGAAGATAATATAAATTTATTATCGCTCATCGGTGCGTTAGCGATAATTGTATTAACTGTTTTTGTAGCAGGTAAATACATAAAACAAATGCGAGAGGAAAAGGACGCAAACGCTGAGCTTAGCGAGCATGTGTGGGACGGTATCGGTGAGTATAAAAACCCCGTTCCTATCGGCTGGGCGGTTATGTTTGTGCTTACTTTAGTTTGGGCGATATGGTATTTTTTAGCGGGGTATCCGTTAAATTCGTATTCACAAATCGGCGAATACAACCAAGAGGTAAAAACCCTAAATGAGAAATTTAAGCAAGAGCATGCAAACCTTGATACAAACACATTAAAAGATATGGGCAGTGGAATTTATCTTGTTCAATGCTCCGCATGTCACGGTATCACGGGCGACGGTATCTCGGGCAAGGCAGCTGATCTTAGCGTTTGGGGAAGCGAAGAGGGAATTTACGAAGCTATAGTTAAAGGCTCTAAAGGTCTTGGCTATCCTGGCGGAGATATGCCTGCAGGTCTTGGCGGAGACGAAGCTAATTCAAAGGCTATCGCGGCCTATGTTGCTAAAGAAATTTCAGGTATCAAGTCCAGCAAAAATGAAAATTTAGTAGCCCAAGGTAAAGAGCTTTATGTTTCTTGTGCGGCTTGTCACGGCGATGACGGCAAAGGCATGGATGGAGTCTTCCCTGACCTTACTAAATACGGAACAAGCGAATTTGTGGTCGAGGTTTTAAACAAAGGCAAAAAAGGCGATATCGGCGAGATGCCTAAATTTGACGACAGTAGGCTTAATGAAATTCAACAAAAAGCTGTCGGCGAATACATACTCTCGCTTTCAAGGGGTAAATAATGGAAAACACTAATAGATCGGTATTTGCACTAAGCGGCATCACGGGTATGCTTATAGCGGTTGTTTTGTTGCTTTCGATTGTGGGTGTTTTGACCTATTTTGGTATCTTGGCTCAGCAAGATGTTGCAAATAAGCCATATAAGCTTGAAAATCCGAGCCAGATACAAATGAAAAGCGTCGATAACGCAAAACATATGGTTATAAAGGAGTAGTTATGTCAGGCATATTAGAAAAGGCGATCATAGTTTTAACTATCGTTGCCGGCGCGATTTGCGCATGGTCGGTTTTAACTGCTAACCATCTTTTCGTAGGATGAAAATCTTAAATTTACAGGGCGTTTTATGCGCCCTTTTGTTTATGCAAATTTCTTTATTTGCTCAAAATTTTGTTATCAAAAATGATCAAATTTTAAGCGATATGGTTGTTCAAAAGATAGAAATTATCGGCACGGAACTCAAACAAAAAAGTGGAGTTTCGCTTTTTTTGGCGGCTTATGAAACCTTTGGCGAAAGAGGAATTTATGATGAGTTTAGGAGCTTAAATTTAAAGCCCCCTTACGCTGTTTTGATACTTGGTAAAAACGAACACAAGGTTGAAATTTATGCCGATGAAGAGACTTTAAAGCTTTTTGATAAGGAGAGAATTTTAAGTCCGTATCCCGAGCGTGGCACCATACTTCCTATCCTGACTTCAAAAAACGGTAAAGATATTTTTAATGCCGCTTTGCTTAACGGATATGCCGATATAGCAGAAGGTATCGCAGCTTCACAAAACATAACGCTTGAAAACAGCATAGGCAATGCAAACAAAACTACTCTAAATTTCATACGCCTCCTTGTTTATGGCTCGATGGCGTTTGTTGTGGTATTTATCATTTATAGAAAGAGAGCAAAACGTGGATAAAAGCAAAAAGACATTTTGGCCTTATGCGATAGTTTTAAGTATCATAGGCTGCGTTATAGCGTGCACGGCGACGATTATTATATCGCTTGATTATCCCGTTGAGATGGATAATTACTACTTTGAAAGACATCAAAATATAAATAGCAATATCAATGAAATACTGGCATCACAAAAGGAATTTAAAGCCAAATTTGACGTTAGTTTTAACGATACAAACAAAAGTATGTCGCGTGCCGAGCCGCTAAATATAATACTTACTCCAAAAACAGCGCAAATTCCACAGCTTAAATACGATCTTTTGCTAACCAGACCGGATACTAACAAGCAAAATATCAATCTTAACGCAACTTATCATAACGGTATTTTAAGCACTCAAGATGTAAAATTCCCAGTGCAAGGTCGCTGGCAACTTATGGCCAAGATTAGCGATTTAAACACAACTGCGTTTTATAAATTTGAATTTTTTGTAGGAAAATGAACACACTTTACGTCTTTACAAGCCTTCGTCAGATCCGTGATTTTAACTTAAAATTTCAAGATTCACTCATACCAAAAGCATACACGATAGATGAATTTGAGCGTTGTGCTACCTTTGTTAAAAACAGAGTGCAGGCTGATAGCACGAAGCTTTTACTTATCATGCGCGAAGCTTGTAAGATGAGTGAGAGGGCACAAAAAAAACTAAACATACCTACTGAATTTTTTGCGTTTTTAAAAAACAACGACTATCTTTTTTCGTTTTACAAAGAGCTTGCAAGCCAGAAAAAAACCATATCTGATATTAAATTTAGCGATATTTATGCCAGTTATGAGGAGCATTTGCAAATTCTTGAAGAGGTGGCTAAAAATTATAAAGAAATTTTGGCTAAAAACTCCCTTTATGACGAGATCACTTTTTGTGATATTTATGAGATGAATGGTGATTTTATCAAGTCGTATGACGAGATCATATGTGAAGTTTCTGGAATTTTAAGTGAAGTAGACTGGGAAATTTTACAAAAATGTTCCAAACTCACGACGCTAAAGATAAGATTTCAAACATCAAAATATAACCAAAAGCTCATTTTGCGTATAGCAAACATCTGCGCTAAAGAGCCGAGTGAATTTGAGCTATATCATAAATTTGAACTAAATTTAAGCACGCTAGAGATAGTAAATCTTGGCAAAACAAAACAAAACAAGCTTGTTTTAACAAGAGCTTTTGAGCATGAAAGTTTGCAGGCTGCATTTGTTTTTGAAAAAATTTCGACGTTTATGAAAGATGGGATTTTGCCACAAAATATTGCCGTGATACTTCCAGATGAAAGTTTTGCACAGACTTTAAGAGCTTTTGATGATAAAAACATGCTTAGCTATGCCATGGGTTTGCCGTTTGAGTATTCGCAGTTTTATGCGGTTTTAAGTGCATTAAATGAGGCGGTAAAGGAGAATTTGGCTTTAAATTTATCTGAGAATTTTTTAAAAGAGCGAGATGATATTGGCGAGATAGAGACATTTTTAAATTTTTCTAACATCAACGAAGTATTGTTTGAAAAGTTTAAAAATTTATACCCTTTAAGCGTTAAATTTGAAATTTTTAACGAGATTATCTTTGAGATCTCATCGCTTTATCCAAACAAAGATGTTGATAAAATTTTAAGTGAAGAGATGTTTTTTATCTCAAATTTAACAAAAGACGAAGCGTTAAAATTTGCCGAGCTGGTAGAAATTTTGCTCATGAGGCTAAAGGCCAAAAGCATAGATGAAGCACATGGAGGCGAGGTTAGGGCGATTGGTATTTTGGAGAGTCGCGGTCTTAATTTTGACGGAGTAATAATTGTTGATTTTAACGATGACATCGTGCCAAAAAGAAGCGTGAATGAGATGTTTTTAAGTTCAAAAGTCCGTGAAAAAGCAGGGCTTATAAGCTATTATGAACGTGAAAATTTGCAAAGATTTTATTATGAAAGTTTAATTAGCGGCGCTAAAAAAGTTGCGATTAGCTACGTTGTAAACGAGAGTAAAATAGCTTCGAGATTTCTTAGTGAATTTGACTGCGTTTATGATACTAGCTTTGCAAATGATGATTATTTAGGACTGTTTCCTCTCGGACGCATAGCTAAATTTGAGCCGATCAAACTTCAAGTCGGGCATGACTTTTTTGCAGACGAGCTGTCGTTTTCAAGGCTTGATACATTTTTAAGTTGCGCTAGAAAATACTACTATAAATACATTTTACATCTAAACGAGGGCAAAAATTTAGAGTTAAAAAGTCATAGTAAATACGGTAAGATCATACACGACGCACTCTTTAAGTATTACTTGGAATTTAAAGAATTTAAGCTGCAAGAGTTTATGAAATTTATCTCGGACAAAGGGCTTAATCCGCTTGAATACAAAATCACCGAGCAAAAATTTAAAATTTTCGAGCAAAATGAGAAAGAAAGAGCTCTGCAAGGCTGGGAGATAAGCGAGCTTGAGTGCGAGAAAAGAGCAGTTTATGAAGGTGTTAAAATTTATGGTCGTATAGATCGTATAGATAAAAAAGATGTGCTTGGAAAAAGTGAGTTTTGTGTGATAGATTATAAGACCGGAGCGGTTCCCAAAGATACTCTTCAGCTTGCGTTTTACCAGGCTTTGCTTGGTGAAAACTCACAGGCATATTTTTATGACTTAAAAGAAAAAATGTCGCTAGATCCAAGCAAAACGGCTGAAATCCCACAACTTAAAGAGGCACTTAATAAAGCAAAAGAGTATTTTGTAAAAGAGGCAAGTTTTGAGCAAAATATCGGCTCTTCTTGCACATACTGCGCTTACAAGACATTTTGTCTGGGGCAAACATCATGATAGAGCCGTTTTTAGCACTTCAAGCAAGTGCCGGTAGCGGTAAAACATTTGCGCTTAGCGTGCGCTATATCGCGCTTTTATTAAGTGGTGCAAGCGCTAAAAGCATAACCGCCCTTACCTTTACCAAAAAAGCTGCCAGCGAGATGAGCGAACGTATCGTTTCGACATTTTTAAATTTACACAAAGACGAAAAAAGTGCCGAGCTATCGGTTCTTTGCGATATGCTTGAGATGAGCAAAGACGAGGTTTTATCTCGTCGAGATCTTGTTGGCGATGAGTTTTTACAAAGCAACTTAAAGATCACGACATTTGATGCCTTTTTTGGCATGATACTTCGTAGTTTTAGTCTAAATTTGGGACTGAGTCCTGACTTTGAAACCAAAAGCGAGATGTCAAATTTAGCACAAGCTCAATTTATAAAAAATGTTGCTAAAAATGAAATTTTACTAACTTCGTTAGCTATCTATATCGTGCTGTCATCAAAATCTCAAACAAATTTCTTTGAAACGCTTCAGATGTTTTATGAGAATTTTGACAGCGTAAAGACAAGCGGTTTCGTTGATTTTAACGCACAAAATGAAGCCCTTGATATAATGTCTGAACTAAAAGAGATCGCCGTAAAAAGGGGAGGCAGTCAAACTGCAATAAAATCCTTTAGCGTAAACAGCGTCGAAGAGATATATGAAAAGTCTTTTTTATCAAGAGAGAGTTTAAAGTATCAAGTCTACTCTAAAATTTACGATGAGGCTATGGACGAGAAATTTGTGAGTTTAAAAGAGGCCCTAAAAAGACATACCGCGCATCTTGAAAATTTCAAGCTTACCGAGCTAAACGGCTTTTTAAGTGCTTACAAAGAGGCGCTCTTGCAGGCTAACGCAAAGCTAAATATGCTAACGTTTACCGACATCACCAAGCTCACTCACAGGCTTTTAAATTTTAATTTCGATAAAGACATGCTTTATTTTAGGCTTGATGAACGCATAACTCATCTTTTGATAGATGAATTTCAAGACACAAACGTTATGCAGTATGAGATCATCTACCCGCTCATCTCCGAAATCGTCGCTGGATACGGACAAAACGGGCTTGGAAGCTTTTTTTACGTAGGAGATGTAAAACAAAGCATTTATCGATTTAGAGGTGGTAAAAAAGAACTTTTTGGTAAAATTTTAAGTGATTTTTCTCAGGTAAAAGAGGAAAAACTTAACACAAACTACCGCAGTGCTAAAAATTTGGTTGAGTTTATAAATGAAACATTTAAAGATAAGATCCAAAACTATACCGCGCAAATCCCACATAGTAGTGAAGACGGGTATATCAAGGTCGTGCAAAGCGATGAGATCCAAGATACTTGCGTGAGCGAAGTAGAAGCGCTTTTAAAAAGTGGCGCAAAGAGTGAAGATATAACGGTGCTTTGTTGGAAAAATGACGATATCAGAAGTATTTGTGAGGCTTTAGAGCAAAAAGGTATCGCCTCAAAAGACGAAGGCGCAATGTTGCTTAAAAATTCCCCTCTTGTTTTTGCTTTTATAAACTACGTCAAATTTTGCCTTTTTGGTGATGAAATTTATCGTTACGGTGCTGAAAGCTTTTTGGGTAAAAATTTAATCAAATTGACAGTTGATTTTAGCAAAACCGCTCAGCAAAGCCTCATCTATCTAGCTAAAAAATCAGCCATAAACATGCAAAATTTAGACATTTTAAAGCTAATTCATCTAAGCGCAAAATCCAAAAATTTGATAAATTTTATCTTTGAATTTGAAAATTCAGATGCTTTAAGTGCGCAAAATAGTGCAAACGGCGTTCGGGTAATGACCGTTCACAAGTCAAAAGGACTTGAATTTGAACACGTAGTGCTTTGCGATAAAACCGGCAAAGGCAGGAGCGAGAGTGGAAATTTCATCTACGAATACGACGTTAAAAACGGCTATGAGATAATGCTAAAGCTTAAAAATCGCGAATACCTTGATGAGGAGTATGCAAAGATAAAACTCTACTCAAATGAACTTGAGGAAGAGGAGGAGATAAATAAGCTTTATGTTGCCATGACAAGAGCAAAAAGCTCGCTCGTTATTATTAAGAAAATCAGTGCAAATGGCACAAATCCAAGCTATTTTGGTGCTTACACCTCAAATTCTAAAGAGGTTTGTTATCTTGATATACCAGTCCAAGAGATCGGCAAGATAAAAATAAAAAGCAAGCAAATTTCAAGCGAAGATAAGATTGTGAAAAAAATAAAGCTTTTAAGTGTTGCAAAAGAGAAAACGCAGGCTAAAACAGATGATGACGAGAAAAATTTACATGCTATTTATTTTGGTTTAGCGCTTCACTTTTTACTAGAAATGAGTGCTAAATTTAACGAAGATAGTATAGATAAAGCCGATATTTTAATGAGAAATAAATTTAGTAAATTTTTAAGCGAAGATGACTTAAAAGATATTAAAAATAGAGCGTTAATGCTAATTAAAAATGAAAAATTTAAAAGCGCTATCCTTGACGGCGAGCTAAAAAAAGAGCAAGCATTAAGCTATAAAGATGAGCTAAAACAGATAGATTTACTGTGTTTTAAGGCCAATGAAATTTTGATTATCGACTATAAAAGTTCTAAATTTAGTGTAGAAAAAAATATCTCGCAAGTGCAAGAATATATACAGATCCTAAGTGAAATTTATCCTAGCAAACCTGTTAGGGGCATGCTGGTTTATCTTTTAAATGATAAAATCGATATTTTAGAAATTTAAAATATACTTAAATTAAGCTATTTATAAGTTATTTTTAAATAGAATCACGTTTTAATTTATTGGCAAAGGTAAGAAAATGACAAAAATAACAAAGCCAAATGAAGTAAAATGCGACTGGATCGTACTTGATGCGACCGGCAAACGTTTCGGTAGATTACTAACCGAAGTTGCGACACTACTTCGCGGCAAACATAAACCAAGCTATACTCCAAACGTTGATTGCGGTGATTATGTTATCATCATAAACGCTTCAAAAGCTGAATTTACAGGTGCAAACAAGGCTGAGCAAAAGCTATATCACAGACATTCAGGATATTTCGGTAGCGTTAAAAGCGAAAAATTTGGTGATTTATTAGTAAATAACCCTGTTAAGCTTTACAAGTTAGCCGTTCGCGGTATGCTTCCAAAGACAAAACTTGGCAAAGAGATGATTAAAAAATTAAAAGTGTATGAAGGAAGCGAACATCCTCATACTGCACAAATCGCTAAAGAAGGAAAATAATAATGGCAACAGTTTATGCAACAGGAAAAAGAAAAACAGCGATTGCTAAGGTATGGGTAAAAGCTGGTAGCGGAAAAATCATAGTAAACGGAATGGATCTTAACGCTTGGTTAGGTGGCCATGAGGCTATCAAGTTAAAAGTTATTCAGCCACTTCTTGTAACCAAACAAGAGACTTTAATAGATGTTAAAGCCGACACTTTAGGTGGCGGATACTCGGCTCAAGCGGAAGCTTTAAGACACGGAATTTCACGTGCTCTAGCTGCAATGGATGCTGATTTTAGAGCTCTTTTAAAACCAAAAGGACTTCTTACTCGTGACTCAAGAACAGTTGAGAGAAAGAAATTCGGACGTAGAAAAGCTAGACGTAGCCCGCAATTCTCAAAACGTTAATATTTGTTTACGGATCGATTGTTTATACATAATACCAATCGGTCACTCTTTTTGGATTTCGGAATTTATCTCCGAGATCCGCTCTTTTTATTTTTACTCTTTTCTTTTACAAATATGCAAAAATTTATATGTATTAAAACTATCTATTTTGGGCATTTTATTTAGATTTACATAGAATTTATGCTTTTTTTGCTACAATATAACATCTTTAGAACATAGAGAAAATTTATTCAGGAAAGGAATTCTATATGAAAAAGATTGCTTTAGCTATGGTTGCTGCGACAGCGCTTTTTGCGTCAAACTCAGCATACAACTACGAGGTTACTCCTACTATTGGCGGAGTTCATTCAGAAGGTAACTTGGGCTATAAAAATGATCAAGTTAATGTAGGTATCAAAGCTGCTAGAAACCTTGAGGGTCTATTCTTTGATCAATTCGAGCTAGGAGTTGACTATACTCATAGACTAAAAGAAACTGTAAAAGGTGTTGCTAGAACAGGTCATGCTACTAGATATACTGCAAATCTTGTAAAAGACATTTTTGATTTTACAGATAACTTTGGTCTTTATGGTCTTGTTGGCTTAGGATACGAAGATCTATCTAGCAAATTTGTTGATAACGAAGATGGCGGTTTTGGTCAATACGGATTAGGCTTAAGATACCAAGTAACAGATGTATTTGCTCTTAAAGCAGAAGTTCGTGATGCTATCAAATTTGAGCATGCTGATCACAATTTATTCTACACACTTGGCTTTGGTATAGGTCTTGACGCTAAAAATGTAGCACCAGTAGTAGCTGCCGCTCCTGCTATGGCTCCTGCCGCTCCTGTTTCACTTGATGATGACAACGATGGCGTTTTAAATGATGTTGATAAATGCCCTAACACTCCTGCAGGTGTAGTTGTTGACGAGACAGGTTGTGAAAAAGTTATCGTTCTTCGCGATCTTGGCGTAAACTTTGCTTTTGATAGCTATGCTGTTAGCCCAACTTATGCAGCAGAGATCAAAAAAGTGGCTGACTTTATGGCTGAAAACCCTGACTACAAAGTAGTTCTTGCAGGTCACACTGATAGCGTAGGAAAAGAAGCTTACAACCAAAAATTATCTGAAAAAAGAGCTAATGCAGTTGCTAAAACTCTTGAGGGTTATGGCGTAAGCGCAGATAAAATTTCAACTCTAGGTTATGGTGAGTTAAGACCAATAGCTGACAACGGCACAAAAGAGGGTCGCGCTCAAAATAGACGCGTTGAAGCTACTTTCAACAAGTAACTAAATATTAGAGTCTTGGAAACAAGACTCTATCTCTCTTTTAAAAGATCAAAATTTGAAAAAAACTGTTTTATTTGACCTTGACGGCACGCTAATCGACTCTACTCCTGCCATACTTGATGGCTTTCGCACTGCTTTTACGACGCAAAGAAAACCAACTCCAAGCGATGAAGCTATAAAAGCACTTGTTGGCTATCCGCTGGACATTATCTTTGCAAGACTTGGTGTTGCCGAGAAGGCGGTGCAAGATTATATAGACATATACAAAGATCGTTACAGGCAAATTTATTTAGAACAAACCACTCTTTTGGAATTCGCAAAAGAGGCCCTAGAGCTAGCCAGCAAAAATGCTAATCTTGGTATAGTAACTACAAAAACAACTAAGTACTCCATAAATATACTTGAAAATTTAGGTGTAATGAAATTTGTAAAAACAGTAGTTGGGAGAGATGATGTAACTCATCCTAAGCCTGACCCAGAACCTATAAATTTAGCTTTAACTAGACTTGATAAAACTAGTGATGAAGATAGAAAAAACAGCTTCATGGTAGGTGATACGATCATGGATATGCTATCTGCTAAAGGCGCTGATATCAATCCTCTTGGCGTGCTATGTGGATATCAAAATAAAGAGCAGTTGGAAGAACAGACGCAAAATATCTTTAAAAATTCATTTGAAGCGGTCAAATTTCTATCAAATTTATAGACAAAAATAAATTTTTATACGCACGATCTCTTTTAAAATGACCCAAAACAAACTTAAATTTTATAAACTTTAATCCAAATTAATTATATATTTTGTATTTTAATCATATAATATTAAAATTTGATAATTAATGATTAAGGTGAATATATGAGTAAAATTATGAAAACCATGGATGGAAACGAGGCTGCAGCTTACGCTTCTTACGCATTTACGGAAGTTGCCGGAATTTATCCTATCACGCCTAGTTCGCCTATGGCTGACTATACGGACGCTTGGGCTGCTGCGGGCAAAAAAAATCTCTTTGGTATGCCTGTTAAGGTGGTTGAGATGCAAAGCGAGGGCGGCGCGGCAGGCACGGTGCACGGCTCACTTCAAGTTGGAGCGCTTACTACAACATACACAGCTTCTCAAGGCTTGCTTTTAAAAATTCCAAATATGTATAAGATCGCAGGACAACTACTCCCCGGTGTTATACATGTAAGTGCGCGTTCATTGGCGGCACAGGCGCTTTCGATCTTTGGCGATCATCAAGATATCTATGCCTGTCGCCAAACGGGCTTTGCTATGCTTGCATCTGGCTCAGTGCAAGAGGTTATGGATATAGCTGGTGTTGCACACCTCGCGGCGATTAAGGGTAGAGTGCCGTTTTTGCACTTTTTTGATGGCTTTAGAACAAGCCATGAGATACAAAAGATCGAAGTGATGGATTACGCTCACTTTGATAGACTTCTTGATAAAGAAGCTTTGCAAAAATTTAGAGACGAGTCACTAAACCCAGAAAGTCCAAAAACTCGCGGAACGGCTCAAAATGACGACATCTACTTCCAGACTCGCGAGCTTGCAAATCGATTCTATGACGCGGTGCCTGACATTGTGGCGGATTATTTAAAAGAAATTTCAAAGATCACAGGACGCGACTATAAGCCGTTTAACTACTACGGCGACCCAGAGGCAGAGCGTATTGTGATCGCTATGGGTTCTGTTACTCAAGCGCTTGAAGAGGTCATCGATCATCTACGCGCAAAAGGTGAAAAAGTCGGTATGATAAACGTCCATCTCTATCGCCCGTTTAGTCTAAAATATCTATTTAACGTTATGCCAAAAACAGTTAAAAAGATCGCCGTACTTGATAGGACAAAAGAACCAGGAAGCCTTGGCGAACCACTATATCTTGATATAAAAGCGGCATTTTACGGACAGCCAAATCAGCCTGTTATCGTGGGCGGTCGTTACGGACTAAGCTCAAAAGACGTTGATCCCGCACAACTTATCGCCATATATGAGAATTTAAATTTAAGCGAGCCTAAAAATGGCTTTACTGTGGGTATCGTTGATGATGTTACATTTACTTCGCTTGAAGTTGGAGAGAAAATTTCACTAAGCGACGATAGTGTTAAAGAGTGTCTATTCTACGGACTTGGCGCAGACGGCACAGTAGGCGCGAATAAAAACTCGATTAAAATTATCGGCGATAAAACCGATCTTTACGCACAGGCGTATTTTGCCTATGACAGCAAGAAATCAGGTGGCTACACTAGAAGCCATTTAAGATTTGGCAAAAAACCTATCCGCTCAACCTATCTCGTATCTAACCCACACTTCGTGGCATGTTCTGTTGCGGCATATCTTGAAATTTACGACGTGATAGATGGTATTCGTGAGAACGGCACATTCTTGCTAAACTCGATCTGGGATGCAAAAGAAACTGTTGCAAAGATACCAAATAGAGTTAAAAAAATCCTAGCTGATAAAAAAGTAAATTTCTACATTATAAATGCAACTAAACTAGCTCACGAGATTGGGCTTAAAAACCGCACGAATACCATTATGCAGTCAGCCTTCTTTAAGCTTGCTGAGATCATCCCGTTTGAGGAAGCTCAAAAGTATATGAAAGAGTATGCACATAAAGCCTATATCAAAAAAGGCGAAGCGATAGTCGAGATGAACTACAAGGCTATCGACGTTGGTGCGGACGGACTTGTGAAGGTTGAAATCGATCCAAGCTGGTCAAATTTAAAAGATGAGAACAAAAATACCGACGCTTACGTTGGTAATGACTTTATCGAAAAGGTTGTTAAACCGATAAATGCGGCGCGTGGTGATAGCCTGCCTGTGTCGGCGTTTTTGGGTTACGAAGACGGACACTTTGAGTCTGGCACGACAGCTTATGAGAAGCGTGGTGTGGGTGTGATGGTGCCAAAATGGATAGAGGAAAATTGTATCCAATGTAACCAATGTGCCTTTGTCTGCCCACACGCTGTTATCCGACCGTTTCTCATAGACGATAACGAATTAGCAAACGCTCCACAAAGTGTAAAAGATCACGTCCTAGATGCAAAAGGTAAAGAGGTTAAAGGACTAAAATACAAAATCCAAGTTAGCCCGCTTGACTGCACCGGTTGTGAGCTTTGTGCGCAAAACTGTCCAAGCAAGGAGAAGTCACTTGTAATGGTGCCGCTTGAAGAGGAAATGGATAAGAATGAGCAAGTAAATGCCGACTATCTATTTAAGCAAGTTACCTATAAAGATGATTTGATGAGCAAAGAGAGTGTGAAAGGCTCAAGCTTCGCGCAGCCTCTACTTGAGTTCCACGGAGCGTGTCCTGGATGTGGCGAGACTCCATATATCGGGCTTGTTACAAGATTATTTGGTGACCATATGATAGTAGCAAATGCAACCGGATGCAGCTCGATTTATGGCGGTAGTGCACCTTCAACTCCATATACTAAAAATAAAGATGGCCACGGTGTAGCGTGGGCGAACTCGCTATTTGAGGATAACGCCGAGTTTGGTATGGGTATGAATGTGGCTGTCGAGACTATCCGCCACCGTATAGAAGATATCATGCTTCGCACGAAAGATAACGTGCCTAATGCACTTAGCGCACTTTATAATGATTGGATTGAGTTTAAAGCTGATAGCGCAAAAACGGCTGAGATAACTAAAATTTTAGTACCGATTTTAGAGCAAAATTCAGATAGTGAAGGTGTGAAAGAAATTTTAAGCCTTAAAAAATATCTAACCAAAAAATCTCAGTGGATCATCGGTGGAGACGGCTGGGCGTATGATATCGGCTTTGGCGGATTAGATCACGTGCTAGCAAGCGGTGAGAACGTAAACGTGCTTGTGCTTGATACCGAGGTCTATTCAAACACAGGCGGTCAAAGCTCGAAATCAAGCCGCGCAGGCTCTATCGCGCAATTTACGGCTTCAGGCAAACCGGCGCAGAAAAAGGATCTTGGCTATATTGCGATGACTTATGGAAATATCTTCGTAGCTCAAATCAACTCAAATGCAAGCCAAGCAAATACAATAAAAGCTATCCTTGCAGCTGAGGCGTATGATGGTCCAAGTCTTGTTATTGCATACTCGCCTTGTATTGCTCACGGCATAAAAGGCGGCTTGTCGCTATCGGGTAACCAAGCTGAGCTAGCCACTAAGTGTGGTTACTGGCCGACATATGTTTATGATCCGCGCCTAACAAAAGAGGGTAAAAACCCGCTCAAACTAAACTCAAAAGAGCCTGACTGGTCACTTTATGAAGAGTTCTTGTTAAATGAGGTTAGATATAGCGCGCTTAAAAAAACTAATCCAGAACACGCAGATGCGCTTCTAACAAAAAATAAAGAAGATGCAAAGCGCCGTTACCGCCAGCTAAAACGTCTATCGCTAGCCGACTTTAGCGACGAGATCGAGACTAGCGAAGAGTCTTAAACTAACGAATAAAACTTCAAATTTAGCCGTCATTTGGTGGCTAAATTTCTCTCTTATAAAATTTAATTACCATATTTTAAACTTTTTA
>NZ_JADBJH010000018.1:0-28039 GCF_014892335.1 Campylobacter sp. 7477a | reverse complement strand
TTCCACATCAATCATATAGCTTGTAGTGTTTAGGTTGTGTGATACCGACTTTATGCTAAATTCTACTTTTTCAAGTCCGGCTACACCGGTTATTTTTAGTTTTCCGCCGGCTCTTAATTCTCTGCCGGTGCAGCTTAAATTTCCGTTTATCCCGCCCCTTTGTAGTTCATTTAGTTTAGCTTCGCCTTTTTTAAAGGCTTCGTTGTCCGATTTTGGTTCCGGGATTGTAAGCTTATAGGTTTGCTCTCCGTTTCCAATTTTAGTCTGTTTGTCCTTGCCGTCCTTTGAGTCGTGCCACTGCACTATTACGGCAGAGTAGCTATTGCGATTTGCCTCCGTGATGCTTAGGCTTTCACATTCAGTCAAGGCTATTTCAAATTTAGGTAGAGCTTCATTGCTTGGCGTTATTCCAGCACCATTGTTTTCTATGCTTTTACCATCTTTTGAAGTAATAATGATGGTGTTATTCGCCACTTTCATAATATAACCATATTCAAAGCAAATTCCGTATAAAAAATCAAGATCACTAATATTGTTTTGCAATGTTGAAGCTATAGGCTGATCGTTTCCGCTTGTTTTTATACTTAGTTTGTTTTCATTTGCACACTTTGATGCTATGGCAAACAAGCTAGTATTTTCCCAGCTTCTACGTTTGGCTATCTTTTGCGGACTTGCAAAATTTACAGCAGTTGCCCGGACTTCTGTTGTATTTGCCTTGTAGTTTCTTGTGGCGGTTTGGACTGAAAATTTACCGCAGTGAAATAGATTGCCCTCGTATCCTAACCAAAGCTCAAGGTTATCGCCGAATATAGGTTTAACGTATATTCCATTTACGACTAGGCTTATTTCGTCGCTCTCATGCCCCTCTTTGTCTTCATAGTTTAGGCTAATAAGATTTGATTTGATTTTGGCGGTGATGCCCGCTCCTTTGGCTAGGAGTTTAAAATTTGGTTGTCTTACCATAGAGTTTTCTCTCTTTTAACTACTTCCGTCTTTATCTCAGGTAAAAACACCTTTTCACCTGCTTTTAAAATAGTGTTTAAACCGCTATTAAAAGCTAAAATTTCAGTGAAATTTGCCAAAGTGCCATAATATTTATAAACTATCGTATCAAGCCTTTCATTGTCTTTAGCTATGTAAATTTTATTCATCATAATCCCTTTTTAACATTAATTTAGATTGCGAGTAGCAATCTTAGTCTTTAGTGCGTTTCCAAAGTGCTAAACTTTGGTCGCAAGGACCAGCTTTGCCTGTCCGCGAAGTTAAGAGCTAAAATCTCGCTTTAGCTCTAGTGAAAACCCTTGTGTAAAGAATAATCCATTGTCGGTAAATACCGCTTGACTTTCACTTATCTTTGTTATTGCGAATTTGCCTAGATATTTGCCGTATCCGGTTATTAGCGGATAACTTAGACCCGTGCTTGCTAACATATAAAGTAGCTTTAGAGCCTCTTGCTTATCTCCGCTATACGGCAAAGTGTGTCCGTCTATTTTTATGGTTTCGTTTCCTAAATTTGCACGAAAGATAGCGGGGTAGTTGCCTATCCTTGCGTTTTGGCTAATGCCGAAGTCGCTCTCCTTTGAGATGCCGTCAGTTTGCTTCCAGTTAAATTTAAATCCGCCTAACGATAAAACCATACTATTGTCCTATGATACTTCTATTTTTAGCGTTCATCTCGTCACGACGCAAAGCGTCCTTCACCCCTTGTGTGATCTGAGCTTTAAAGCTTTCAAGATCAAATTTGCCGTTATTTGAGTTAAGCAAAAAATCGCCGTTAAATGCGATATTTATCGCACCGCCGCCACTAAGCACCGCTGCCGTAGCTGAGTGTTTTTGCGTCGCCGGTTGTGTCGCCTTAACTGCTTCATCTCCTCCAAAAAACGAGCTAAAAAAGCCACCGCCACTGCTTGCCTTGCTGCTTTGCACGCTTTGCGATGTTTCATCATCGCTAAATGGATTAAGTGAGCCAAGAAATTCCTTTGTCTTACTCCATGCTGTGCCAAGCCCATCGCTTACGCTCTTAATCATATCGCTAACCCAGCCAAACTTATCAGCTATCCAATCAAAAAAGCCGCCAAATAAAGAGTTCCACCACGCTATAACCGGATCAAAAATGCCGCTTATAAAGCTGCTTACGCCTTGCCAAATATCACTAAAAAATTGCGTAGTTGCTTGCCAGTAAGGCTTTACGCCCTCCCAAATGCGCGCAAATTTCGCCCTTAGCTCATCCCAGTTTGCCATCACATAAGCTGCCGCACTGCCAAGTAGCACGACAATAGCCCCAATACCTGTGCTAACAAAAGCCCATTTTATCGCCATTATGCCAAGTCTGACCGCATTTAGTGCGCCACGCAACACAAATGTCGCCGAAGCTGCTATCTTTGAGCTAGTAGCAGTGTAAAGATATGCGGCATTTAGTTTTAACGTGTTTAGGTATTGCAATTTTGTAACGCTTGCTAAAAAGCTAACGGCAGTGCCTAAAATTTTAACCTGTTGCCACGCTATACCAAACGATAGGGCTAAGATTTTAACCGCCGGAGCTAGTGTAATAAATGCTAAAATTCCGCCAGTTATGCCAAAAAGTAGCTTTGAGAGGTTGGGAGATTTTTGTATAAATGCGTTTATGCCGCTAGCTAGCGCATTAAGGCTTTTAATCGCAAAATTTAGCGTCGGCAAAAACGCTTCGCCAATCGTTGCGCCTATATTTCGCCACGCCTGTGCTAGTCGCTCGAGTGCGCTTTTTGTGGTGTTTAGCTTGGTTTGTAGCTCCTTATGCATTGAGCCTTTTGCTTCGTCGCTTCTTGCCGTTTTGATATTGGCTTTTAGCTCATCGATATTATTTACAAGCCCGGCAATCTCGTCGTTAAAATTTCCGCCCACTAAATCATAAAGAAGTCCGGTTTGTTTATCTTTATCCGCCTTGCTTATAGCTTCTAAAAACTGCGTGATCGCCCCTGTAGCGTCTTTTGCAAGGGCATTTTTTAGATAGTTTGCGTCCATTCCGATACCGGCTAATGCATCCTGAAACGCTTTGCCGTTTTTCTCTGCCATTGATAGCTTAGAATAAAGTGCATTTAGGCTAGTTCCCACGACTGAAACCGCTTTACCGCTGCTTAACATGGTCGAGCTAAATGCCGCTGCATCGGTTGCGTTTAGATTTATCATGCTAGCTGTGGCTGCGGTGAGCGATGTAGCTTCAAAAATATCGCTAGCGTTTGCGTTTGTGACTTTGTTATCAAGCAAATTCACGCGGTCAAAAAAGTCGTTAAGCCGGTTTAAATCATTCATCTTAAAGCCGACTTTCATATTGTTTGATGCACGGCTTAACGCCTCCGTGCTCATCTCAAAAGCCGTTGCACCGGTTGAGAGAATTTGCGTGTATTTTATAAGCTCATCGCCTTTTAAATTTATCTTTCCGCCACCAACTGCGATATTTGCTATTTCTGCAAAGCTCTTACCCATCGCATTACTTAGCTCTCGCATTTTATTTTTTAGCGTGTTTAAATTCTCGTCCGTGTCATCGACATATTTTTTAACATCCGCAAATGCAGCTTCATCGTCGATCGCAAATTTTACAGGTACCGCAAAGCTAGCCGCAGTTGCTAGCGTGCTTTGCCATTTGTTAAACTGCTCGCCGATTTTAGAGATATTTGTGTCGATGTTAGCCTTAAAGCCTTCGATTTTTTTAATCTTTTCATTTAGCTCGGTTACGTTTTTGCCTGCATTTGCTAAGCTTTGACTTAGCTTGTTTAGTTTTGTTATATTGCCGCTAAGCACGCTAAAACCGCTAGTTTTTAGCCCTATTAAGATCCCAATTTGTGTATTATCCATCATAATTCCTTGACATATAAGCCGTTTTTATTTAAAATACTCGCATGAAAACAAAACAAATAGACGATGACGACATCCTTTCATGGCTAGTGCCGCTTAGTGCCATTGTTGGCGCAAGTGCTTATGGGCTGTTTGATATAAACCCTTTTTATTTTATCTTTGCCGTGCCTTTTGTTTATCCGTTTTTATGCGAGTTTTTGGATAAAAACTAACCCAAAACGCCGCTTTTAGCCTTTAAAATCTCTTTACTTATGTTTAAAAAGCCTTTAAACTCATCTAAGCTTAGATCTAAAATTTCATTAAAGCCAAAACCTAAAACGTGAGCGATAAGAGCCACTTCATCAAGCCGAGGCGTTAAGCCAAAAAACCGCTAACCACCAGCATTATGGCTTTAAAGTCGCTTCCATCCATATCGTCAAGCTCGTCAAGACTAAGACACGTAAGCGAGCTAGCTAGGCGAAACAAGCTGTCGTCATCTTGCTTAAACGTCCCACTCATAAATCCACGCAAGTCCCTGCCTTTTGGGTGACGCACCTTTACTGTGTTGCCGTTAGTTAGCTTAACCACGGTGTATTTGTTGCTGTTTTCTTCTACGATGTTTTGATTTTGTGTTTTTGTGTTTGCCATCTTTTATCCTTTAAATTTATATTACTCGCCTAAATTTGATCTAACTTTCGCTAAATAATCCACTCCGCCTATAAGACATATCATATTTTCAACGTCAAATAGCACCATCGGTATCTTATCTATGTTTATATCGAGGAAGTGCACGGCAAGCTTTACGGTGATTTCAAGCTCTTTGCCGCTTTCAAAGCTGCCCGGATCAATCTCGACTATATCGCCCGTTACCGCCATAGAAAACGGCACCGCTTCTCCTTTACCCGCCTGATAAATGCTTGCTTTGAATAAAAACGGGATCCTGTTTTGCCAAGTGTTAAGGCCGTAGCCTAGATACATATTTTTATCAATCACGCTTAGCTTAAACTCCATCTCGACGGGTTTTATACTGCCGCTTGCGAAATTGCCGCCTAGAGCTCCTTTGATCTCTATCATGTCTTGCTCTATCTTTGGGATAGTCAAGGATTTTACCACTCCAAGATACCCTTGTCCGTTAATATATACGTTAGCCTCTTGGACCACTTGAGGAACTTGTCGTTTTAACATCTTTTATCTCCTTTATTTATTTAAATCATCCATTAGCCGGCTCGAGTAGCTATCCACATAGATAAAATCTAGCGTTAGCTGTTTAACGATCGGATTATTTTGCATACGAACGTCTAGGTAAAATTTACCAGCCGTTACGTTTGCGTCGGTGTTCTTTTCGCTCCAAGATAGCTCATATCCGAGCAATACCTTTGCCCCAACCAGCCCACGAAGCAGCTCCGATACCGAGCGTTTGGCGTGGTAGAGTTGATCCGCTTTTTTGTCAATCGCAAAGAGCACTCCCTTTTGAGCCGCCTGTGAAATGCGGTCAAATATCCTAACACGGGCTAGATCCTGCCAAATGGTATCTTGGTCTGATGTTTCACCACCCCAAGTTCTAAAGCCGCTCTCTCTAATGATAGTTGAGATATGAGCCGCCCTAAGCTCATCCGCCGTGCAAGTCTCCCCTAACTCAAAGTCTATATCATCAGCCAGTCCTACCACTCCGCCCATTACTCGGTTTGAGTAGCTGTTGCTATATCCAAATTCGCTTGACCCGTCGGTATAAGCTATCATGCCGGCTATTCGTGCCGATTGCGGCGCGTAAGCATAATCGTTTGTTTCATCATCCCAAATTTTAACGTTTGGATAGGCTGCGATCAGGCGATTTGTGCCAAAGTCTTTCATCTTAACTATCGCTTCGCTTGCATTGTTTGCTTTTATATCTACGATACCCGTAGCCTTTAAGCGTTTTGCTACACTTTCAAGCTTTGCTTTTATCGCATCTTCGCCCGAAAACTCAGGGGCTATAATAATATTTGGGCGGTAGCCCGTTTGCACTTTAGCTTTTTCAAATAGTCCGATCGCATTTACGCAAGCTGAAATTTCATCATTTCCATCTTCGTCCTCATCTTTTGTAAAAACAGATAGGATAATCTGTGTATTTACAGCTTGATCTGAAATGGCACGTAGGGCTCTATAAATTGAGCCTTTTTTCTTGCTTTTATTCTCATCTTTTTTATAAAGCTCGTTTAATGCGTCTATCGCTTTATCTGTTGTCATAAAAAAGTGAAGTCTGTTTTCAAGCACTTCTTCATATCCTGCTATACCGATAGGCGTCGTGCTTTCAACCTGAATAGGTCTTGCCGCTTCTGCTGAGATGGTTACGTTTACTCCAAATTTTGCGCTCATAGTTTTTCTCCTTTGTTTCGGTTTATTGTTAAATTTCTCATTTTTTACTCCTTTATTATTTGTATTTTATGATGTGCCACGTACGGCATGCTAAGTAAAATACATACGCCTTCCACCTTGCTACGCCGAGTGCCGTCATCATCTCACGCAGGGTTTCGTCGGCTGTTTTAAAAAACCTCTTTGCTTGCTCTTTAGAGCCCAGTTCAAAGATGAGTTCAGCTTCATCGCAAAGATAGTCGTGAATGACTATCGCCGAAAGATATTCGGGGCTATTCGGCGGAAATATGCTCCAAAAGATACGCGGTACATTTGCGCCGTTTGTCCTGTATGCTGCTGGAACTACGATATTGCCGTACTCGTATGACTCGACTAACTCAAATCGGTCTTTTGAAAAAGGTTTTAGCACGGGTCTTTTGATTTCACTCATCGTTATTCTCCTTGTTCGTTAGGTTCTGTTTGCGTAGAGGCTTTAGGAAGCTCGAGTTGCGGTATATCGCTCATCGCTTTTGCGATATTTTCTTCGCTTATCTCCAATTCTCCTTTTTGCACCTTTTCAAGTATTGAGTAGCAGTATGTATATACTTCGCTTCGCCACTTGAAGAACGCTGTTATCAACTTGCAAATAAAATTTAATCGTTATATCTTTACTGCTTCCCTCGCTTAAAAGCGGTTTATAGCTATCTGGCACGACGCCCACGGCAAATAAAACGCCGTCATCTGTGTAAATGCCAACCCTGCGGATATAAAAACCGCCTACATCTGCTACTATTACGCCTTCACAAATTAGCACGTTTGCGTCGCTCTCGCTTTGAGTTATGGTGTTTATGCTAAATTTATGCCTTTCGTTTGGCAAGGCGGTTAAATCTTGCGTGATTGGCTCTGTGCTATCGCTTACGCCCATTTGGGTTAAGATGATTTGGGCGTTATTTGCGGCGGTTTTGATAAGCTTATTGAGCCCTGCGTTGGTTAGAATGCTAAAATAATCCATTTTTTAATCCTTTCTAAAATATATTTATAATCTCGTGCGTTTTAAACGTCTGAGCGTGATAAAATCCTGTTTTTGCCTCAAGCTCTCTTAAAAGATAAGGCATAATTTCTATCGTTTCGCCCTGCATTAGATAGCTTCCAGCTGTTGCGTTTGCTTTGGTTGCGATTTTTATCGTCGCGCCATCATAAACGCTTCTAACGTTTTTATAGGTATTTACTATCTCATCGGTCTTTTTTAGGCTCTCTTGTGTTATGCCTTGTTTTGTTGATTCAAGCTCAAGCTTAAAGTGATAGGGCTTACCGCCGTATTTATGCCACTCTTTTATCTTACACTGAGGATAGAATGATTTTAAGGCTTTGTTTAGAGAGTAAAAAGTACCGCTATAAAAGTGAATTTCAAAGGCGTTTTTTATAAGCTCTCTGGCTGCCGCTTCGCTAAGTCCGTCTATATCCGCGTCGAAGCTTTGGGCTAAAATCGGCAAAAGCCGCTCGGGACAAGAGGAGGCTAGCGTATTAATTACGCTAAGATCTAAATTTTCTAGCTTGAGGGCGAAAAGGTCGTCTAACTTTTTATCGAATTTGCTTTTATGACTCGGTAACAAGCTCATAACCGCGCCTTTTTATAGCTTAAATTAAAATCTATTCTCGCAAAGCTATCGTCGCCTACTTTGGTATCGGCTGCGGGACTAGCTAAATTTACGCGGTATACTCCGCTTTTATGCAGCATAGAGTATATGTAGCTTAAATTTAGATCTTCGCCTATTTTTAGCGTATTTGCGGTCTGTTTTACGGCCTTATCTATCTCGTCTTGTAAAAACGTATCGGTTAGTTCTAGCTCCGCCTTTATGATAACGTCTATTATTTTTGCGTTTTCTACTACGACGTTATCGGTTAGCGGCCTTACTTTCTCGCCGTTTAGATACTCGGCTACGCTTTGCCTGGTTTCCTCGCTCATATCGGTTGTTTTTAGATAGACATTTACGATACCGGCTCCGCCGTTAAGCACGCTAACTTCTTCTACCTTCGCATTTGCGGACATCGCTTGGTAAATATAGGCTTTAGCGCTTCCCGCTGTGCTAAATCTCTCTAAACTAAGCACGGCTCTCTCGCGCAATCTATCGTCGCTCTCACGCTCTGCTCCGCCTGTAAATTCGCTCTCTTGCTTTGCGGCAAGCACGAAAGGAAGCGGAGTTTGTATTAGCTCGCATTTAATTACGCTTGATTTTACGTAGCTATCAAGGATACTTACGCCCGTTATCTCTTTACCGCCCGCTTTTATAACTAGGCTATCTTTTAGCGTAGCCGCGTCGCCGTCTTTGCTTGCAAGCACAAGCCCCGCGGGAATATAAACGTCATAATCAAGTGCTGTCGAAAGAGCAAATTTAACGCTTGCCGTAGGTTTTTCGCCTTTTAGCCGCTCGATGCCGTATATCGCTACTACGTTATCAAGATCGCTTCCCGTTGCGAAAGGCAAAAGCATAGATTTTACGCTTTGATTTATGCGAGCGCGCAAAAGCAACTCGCGGTAAGCCAAAGTTTCAAGCAATGCGCTGTAATTATCGCTTTCTAAAAGTGAAATTTCATCATCGGTTAAATACTCTTTAAAGAGGCTTTTAACGCTGTTTAAAATTTCATCGTAGTTAAGCCGCTCGATAACGTTTGGATAGGGTAAATTTTTTAAATCAAGCATAAGCTACCTCCATACTGCCGCCACTCTCAAAAACTATCTTAAATTTCAAGGCATGATTTTCAAGGCTGATTAGTCTTACTTCGTCTATTTTTACTCTCTTTTCCCATTTTTCTACCGCCTCGATCACATAGCAGGCAAGATCGGCTCTAAACTCGTCGTCTACCCTGCGGTCTATTAGCTCGAACAAGCGGCTGCCGTATTCGGGCAGCATAACCCTTGAGCCAAGAGGCGTTAAAAGTATGTCTTTAATACTCTCTTTAATGCTTACTAAGTGTTTCATATTAATCTCTTGCTAATCCGTTGTTTGTGTGGTTTGTTAAATCGCCTCTGCCGTCGCTCACGCTACCGCCGAAATTTGCATTACCGCCGGTCGTGATTGAACCGGTTATATTTACGTCTCCGTTTATCTCAAAGCTTCCGCTGCCTCCGCCGCTTCCCGCCGTATTTATGCTTCCTTGTATGAGCGTGTCGCCCAGTAGCTTTATGCTAGGGCTTTTTACGGTGGTGTCGGTTGCGGTTACATTCACGTTTTTAGCGGTCAAATTTGCGTTTTCGCAAGTGATGTTTATTAGTTTTGGGCTTGAAACGATCAGCGTGCTATTTGCCGTGTTATAGCTTATGCTTACGCCGTCCTCGAAAGTGCGAATTTGCTCCTTTTCGTTTGTGTGCGGAGCTTCGTGCGAGCTTTGATATATTGAGCGAAGTATTACGCCGCTATTTAGGCTGCCTCGAATAGGTAAAACTACTACCTGCTCGCCCACGCGAATAGGCGTAAAAGCTCTTGCGAAAGAATTTGCCAAAGCAAGCACAGGCAAAAAATCGGTTACCATATCGCCGATCTTTACGCGTGCTCTATCAGCTCTTACTTCGCTTATTACACCTATCTCTATGCACTCATTCATAGTCCGCCTCTCTTAAATGCTCGCCAAAGCTTGGTTTTACTCGTTTATGCGAAATATTAAATTTAATCTCTTTTACGTCATCGTGAATTTCGCTTAGTTTTTGGCGGCTTTCTACGCGGTCGATTTTTAGAGTTTCGATTAACGCTCTTGTCGCGTCAGCGTTATTGTTAAAAGCTTCGTTTGTCTTTGTGGTTACTTCGATTATCTTTTCTGAGTTAGCATTTGCATTTTTGCTAAGTAGCCAAAAGATTACGACAAAAGCCACAAAGCCGAATATCACCATAAAGACAAGAAATTCATTTAGTCCCCAAGCTCCGGCTAGGTTTATGAGCTGTGCCGTCTCTTTTATCTCGTCGCTTATCGATACGTCCATTTTTATTCCTTTACTCCGATACATTGTTTTAGTCGGCTCTCGCACTCCCTAAAATAAATCATTATTGTTTTATCGGTTTCAAATGTGCCGTCGTTTTTTGGTTTTACGGGCATTTGTGCGTTGCACTTTACAGGCGTCAGTTTTTCTCTATAAACGATCGTAGGCTCGGGCATATGCTTATCCGCACAGCCCGAAAGAAGCAAGGCAAACGCTGCAAAAACGGCTAAATTTCTCATTTAAACAACTCCTTATAAGCCTTTAATTCCGCCTCGCAGCTTTTATCCTTGACGAAAATTTTCTTTATTCGCTCCGCATCTTTGGACGGCGCGTTATCTACCTTTACCATCGCCTCTTTTATGGCTTGGTTTTGAGAGGCGAGAGCGGCGTCGCAATTGGCTAGATTCGCTTTTAGCGTAGCCTTATCAGTCGTGAGCTCGCCCACTTTGCCGGTTAGCTCTTTGTTGCTATCTTTTAGAATTTCATTTGCCGCCGCAAGCGAGCTTATTTTTAGCCCCGTGCCGATGAGTGATAGGGTTAAAACCCCGCACGCCGTAATAGCGTAAAAAAAAGGCTTGCTAAAGATACCCATTTATGCGCCTTTATTATTTGCGATAATAGCTTGAAAATCGCTATCGCGGGTTAAATTTATAAGCTCGTTAAGCACGTTTGTACTTTTTAAAACACCCCTCTCGTTGTATTCTGCGCCGATAAGGACACAGCCAAGTGTATCTTTTGGATAGTTTCCACCGTGTATTAGGATTCGGCGGTTTTTACTTACTAGCTCACTAAAAAGCAGTGGTAGCTCCTTTTTAAAAGTAGAACTATAACTCCAAGTAGCTGTATATGCTCCGGCCGGTATACGCCTATCATTGTTTGGCGTAACAGTATCAGGCCCAGCAGGCTCAAGCGTGTAGCCGCTAAGCAAAACTTCACTATCTTGCATAAGCTTAAACTCGCCGATAGTGCCGTCATTGATGGCCTTAAAGCGTTTTATGTATAGGGTTTTCACGTACTTCCTTTTTTAAACTTTTGCGGCAATTATAAGGGCTTTAAACTCCTAAAATCTATCAAAGTTTTTTGCCACAATTTTTTGTCAAAGTTTTTTATAAAAAATTTTGACAAAAAATGTTAATAGATTTTCATCACTCCAAAATCGCATAATTGCGCCAAATAAGTGAAATGTTCGGTGACGGCCGATGTTTTATTAAATAGGAGTATAAATGCTTGTAGAGTTTGAAAAAGAACTTATCGCCACGATTAAGGAAGTGTGTGAAAACACAAAGCCTTACCTTGGCGAGTTTGAAGATAAAAACGAGATGGAGCTGCTTATAAAAGGCGGCGAGAGTTTTGTGTTTATCGAGTTTGTAGGAGAAAAATATGAGGACTACGTAAATAAAGTAGCTACATACAATATTCATATACTAACGGCAACCTCAAGTAAGCAACAGTCGTATAGGCAAGAAAACAAATATAACTGCCTTGATATGTGCGAACAAATAGATAAAAAGCTTAAAAACGTGGTGCTAAACAATGAATTCGGCGTAGAGCTTGGAACTTTAAAAGTACTGCATAATAGTATAACCGACTATGGTTATATCTATGTTTTATCGCGCGAAATTCAGACAAGCTTTAGAGAAAAAGACGAATGGCTGGAGGGAAATTAATGCGTTTTGGGACGGATTTGATTGCGCTTAAAAAAGAGAGCGCAAGCGAGGAGCTGGTTGAAATTCTGCTTGCAGTGACGGGCGAATGGAAAGGTCATTATGCGGGAGAGTTTCGTATTGACAGCGCAGACATCGAAAAGATGAAGCTAAATTTTGACGCTAGAAAGATTGATCTAGTAATAGATTATGAACACCAAACTCTTATGGGGCGTGAAGCTCCTGCGGCAGGCTGGGTAAAATCTATGAGCATTAAAGAGGGCAAACTTTACGGCATGGTAAGCTGGACTGCAAGAGCTAAAGAATACATAAAAAACGGCGAATACCGCTATTTAAGCCCCGTGTTTAATTTTGGTGCGCGCGATAACAAAAGCGGGGCATGGATAGGCTGCGAGATTGAAAGCGTAGCCCTTACAAATACCCCGTTTTTAGATGAACTTGACGAAGTTAGAGCAAACAAAAACCTTAATCCAAAAGGAGAAAATATGGATAAATCCAAACAACTAGACGCCGAGGCGATAGAGGCGACAAAAACTGAGCAAGAAGCTACTATCACCGCGCTAAAAGCGGAGCTTGAAACGGCAAAAGGTGAGAATGCCGCATTAAAAGAGGCTCTTGCGACGAGTGCGGTTGAGAGTGCAATTATCGCAAATAAGATTAGCGAGCCTCAAAAGCAGTGGGCGTTAAGCTATGCTAAAGCCGATTTAAACGGCTTTAACGAGTTTTTAAAAGGTGCTACCGCTATCACGCAAAAACCGAATTTGCAAAATGATATGTTTGCAAACAAATCAGGAGCAGCTAATAGCGGCGAAATAGACGTAGTTAAATTTGCACTACAATAAGGTGGCTCGCATTAGCCGAGCTTAGTCTTTAGCGCGTTTCCAAAGTGCTAAACTTTGGTAGCAGGATGGATTTTATTTATCCGAGAAGTAAAAAATTAAAGGAGAAAAGATGCCAAACGAAATAAAAAAACCAAAAACCTACGACGATGTCGTAGTAAATGAGGTGCTGACTCTAAATGCCAAAATAGAGACAAATAAGCCGCTTGAGTGCGGCACGGTGCTTTTTAGCATAAATGGCGGTGAAAGTTTTGCTGCGGTAACGCAGGATAATCAAACCGCCACTATTGCAAATGCGGCGGCGGTATTTGGCGTGCTAACCGATGGCATAGATAGCACAAAAGAGGCGGGCGTACTGGTGCTTGGCGAAGTTATGCTTGACGGCGCGGCTTCGGAGCTAAAAGTCGCACTATTTAAACAAAAAATCATAGTAAGGGGTTAATATGGATGAGTTACTTAAACTTTTCACGGTCGAAAAGATGACTGAGATCATCAATCAAACAAAGGCCGATCAGAGCTTTATAACGGATACGTTCTTTACCAAATGGACGCCGACGCTTTCAAATACGCACAACCTTATCATCACTAAAGGCGCAGGCACAATCTTAAAAAGCGTGAGTGAAAACGGCGAGCATTTGGTAACCAAAAATCCCGACGAAACGATCATCTCAGTGCCGCTGCCTCGCTTTCCTCAGCAAGACGTACTAAGCGCTAGCGAGATGAATTTGCTAAAGACCCTAAATACTCAGAGCGAGCAAGCAAAGAGTTTGGCGGCGGCTATCGGCAGAAAGCTAAATAAACAAAAAAGCAATATCACAAATACTATCGAGTATATGGCAATCGGCGCAATATTCGGTAAGGTGATGGACGGCGAGGGTAATACCTTGTTTGAGCTTACGGCAAATCGCAAAAAGGTGAGCATAAGTGCGACAACCAAGCTATCTACTATGCTTAGCGAGATAGAAAAGGCTCAGGTCGAAGTCTTGGGTGTTGCAAAACCATATATTGCGTTGGTAACAAGAGAGCTTTACGAGGAACTCTTAAAGATAGTCGAAGATGGAAAACTGCTAAACACAAGCGCAGTAAAAATATTCGATAAAAACGGACTACTTACGCTTGAAATTTTCGGCAAGACCTTCATGCCGTATGATGCAACGTATAAAAATACCAAAGGAAAGCCGACAACATATATGAGCGGTAAAAAGGGTGTAGTCGTGCCGCTAGATAGCGAGATTTTCGAGATCGTATATACTAGAGCTAATCACACGGAAGCTATCGGTAAGGCTCCTACGAAATTTTTTGCGGCTACTCCTGAAGTTTTGCCTCGAGGTGCGGGTTGGAATATCGTAAGCGAGAGCAGACCTATTCCGATTTGCAACCGTCTTGACGCCATAGTCGAGCTTGAGTTTGCATAATTTGGACGGCTAGGCAAGTAAAATCAAAATAAGGGGCTTTAAGCCTCTTATTTTGTAAAAAGGTATCAAAGTATTAAAAATATATTTCTAAAGCTTTAACAGGCTATTAAAAGCGTTAAAAATATATTTTTGGAAAGGAGCAGAGTGGAAACCATAAAATACGACGCAGCTGATACGTTGCGGTGTGCTTTAGGTGGGTGCAGGGAGTACTTGCACTTCCGCTCGCAGAACGGACTTGGTTCGTTCGAGAAGTCAAGATGATAAGCAACGATGATTTATTAAAAGAGGTGTCTTTAAAAGAGCTAACCGAGCTAAGCGACTTTGAGGGAAGCAAGAGTATAAATCAAGCCGTGATCGACGATAGCAAAAATGATGCGCTTGCATATATCGGCTCGTTTGTTAAAATCCCTGTAAATCCTACCCATCTCTTAAAAGACATAGCCGTAAATTTAACCGTTATCGAACTAAAAAAGCGCAACAACTTCCCGAAAGAAGCGCTTAAAGATCAACTTGAAAAGATAGATGCCTTGCTGCTAAAAATGGCTAGCAAGAAGATCCCGACCGAGCAAAGCGATGATGAAACGCCTACGCAAAAGCTTAGAGCCTTTAGGCATATCCAAACGAGAATAGATTTAAAGGGATTAAATGGATAAGGTAGAAATTAAAATTTTGGCACGTGAGCTTTATTTAAAAGGCTTTAACATCGAGCGTATAGCCGAAATTCTAAACAAAACACCAAAGACTATAAAAAACTACAAAACCGCCGACGGCAAATGGGACGAGCAAAAAGCGGCAAAGTATTTAGGCGACACGGACAACGAACGCGAAAACATATATCAAAACTTTATCGAAGAGATGAGACTAGCCGTTAAAGACATTAGAGAAAGCGAGCTAAGCGCAGGCAAGAAAGCTGCCGCTCTATCAAAGATTGGGGATAGCTTTGTGAAGATGACAAAGGTTGCAAACCAAGAAGATCCCAGGGCTTATAAACTGAGTATCGCTAAAAAAGTCATTAAGCTAGTTGTGAATAAATTTAAAGATGACAATAATAAAGAGTGTATCAAAAAACTGCTTGAGCTAATAGAAAGCGAAAAATTTATCAGGGCTATCGAAGAGTTGGACGTCTAAGGGTAGAATATGCTTTTTTCAAGAGAGGAACTAGATAGCTTTTTAGAGGATACTAGAGACAAATTTGAGCGTGAGGGCATAAGCGAGCCTGAGCTTTCTAAGCTAACGCGCAAAGAATTTGGATCGTGGCTTGATGAGCTAAAAGATGAATTAAAAGAGCAGATTAGTTCAAACGTTACGCTTGATCCAAAACTTAAAAATGAGCGTATTAAACGAGCCGAACACGATTTTCTTTTCTTTGCAAAGACATATTTTCCACACTATTTTACGATAAAAGGCGAATGTGCGCTACATAGTGACTTAGTAACGATCTTTGAAACCATATCAAAAAATCCAAACGGAGATAAATTCTCTCTAGCAGCTCCGCGCGGACACGCTAAAACTACCTACTGCTCCCAACTACTTCCGCTTTGGTGTATAGTTTTTAATAAAAAGCGTTTTATCGTTGAAATTTCAGACGCGGTCGAACTTGTCGAGGGTAACCTTGAGGCTATAAAAGTGGAACTTGAGAGTAACGCAAATTTAAAAGCCGACTTTCCACACGCTTGCGGCATTAGCAAAAACTGGAAGATGGGCGAGTTTATATCCTCAAACAGCGTAAAGGTAAAGGCGTTTGGCTCGGGCAAAAGACTGCGCGGTGTAAAATACGGCACTTATCGCCCCGATCTTGTCATACTTGACGACCTCGAAAATGATACAAACGTTAGGAGTAAAGAGCAACGAGATAAGCTTGAGGCGTGGCTAGATGAAGCCGTACTTAATCTTGGCTCGGTTGACGGCACTTTAGACGTACTTTATATAGGCACGATACTTCACGCCGATAGCGTGCTTGCTAGAAAGCTAAAGCTTAAATTTTGGAATGCCAAAAAATATCAAAGCATCATAGAATTTCCGCATCGCATGGATATGTGGGAAGAGTGGGCTAATTTATATCGCAACGTCGGCAGGGAAGTTAGCGATAAATTCTATCTAAAAAACAAAGCCAAGATGGATGAAGGCGCAAAAGTTTTATGGGAAGAAGCCTTACCGATTTTAAAGCTTATGCAAAAAAGAGCCGAAAATTTAAAGAGCTTCAACAAAGAGCAGCAAAACGATCCGCGCAGCGAAACTCAAATTTTCACAAAAGAAGGGCTGCATTTTTACAAAGAGCTTCCAAGATGCGATTATTTTGTAATGTATATTGACCCGGCGGGAGAGAAGAAAAAGAGCGACTACACGGCTATAACCGTGCTTGGCGTAAATAAAGGGGATGCGGTTATCTACGTGGCTGAAAGCATTGTCGAAGTTATGAAAACCAAAAAAGCCATAAAAGAGATAATCCGCCTAAACGAGCTTTATCATCCGCGAATTTGCGCTATAGAAAGCAACGGCGGACAGGAATTTTTTAGAAAATGGATACGTGAAAAAGCCTTTGAAATGGGAGTTAAAATGCCTTTAAAAGGCGTTAATAATACGCAAAACAAAGGACTTAGGATCGAAGAGCTAGAAGTACCGGTTGATGACGGCGAGATACTATTTCACCGCTCACAAACGCTTTTGATAGAGCAACTTACCGAGTATCCCGAAGCCAAACACGATGATGCGCCCGATAGCCTAGCCGGAGCGTATGCGCTTACAAAAATAGCTAAAAAAATTCAAAGGCGAAGATTATGAAATTTCTAAATATTTTTAAAAACAAGCAAGAAACGACCAAGCAAGCCAAAAAATCAGCAGTCCTTACGCAAAATAGTACGCTAATAGGCATGCTTTTAAATACGGGCGTTTCGACCATTAGCGACAACGACATAGATATGATTTTAAACGATCTTAGCGTTACGCAGTGCGATGTAAGCCGTAAAGCCGTAACCGAGAAAAAAGAGATACAAATCATATCGGATAATGAAGCCGTAAAAGATGAATTTGAGCGTATATTTAATCCCGACGTCGTTAGCCAAATTTTAGAAACTTACCTTTACGGACTAAATGTTTTTGAAGTCAATTACAAAGAAAAAGAGGGCTTGCTTTTCCCACGCCTAGTTCAGCGCGATTTTAGGTCATTTAAATTTAATGATGCCGGCGAGTTTGTGTTTAGTGCAAGCGGTAGCGAACAAGCAATACCGCCTTTTAAGGTTATCTATGCTCTAAACCGCGCAAATTTTAGAAAGGCTTACGGAGACGGGCTGCTTAAAAAGCTATATTTCCCCGTAAAGATGAAAAATGCAAGCCTTAAATTTTGGTTTAGATTTTTAGAGCGCTTTGGAAGTCCGTGGGCTGTGGCAAAGACCGATTATGATGCCGAAGGTCTTGCAAGCGAAGTTCATGCAATGCTTGCGGGTGATAGCGCGGTAATTGATAAAGATGAAGAGATCGAGCTTATTCAGCCTACGGCAAATATTGATTTTTCAAAGCTACCAAGCTATTTTGATAATCAGATAAGCAAGGCTATTTTAGGCGCAAATTTAACAAGCGACGTTAAAGAAGGAAGCTTTGCCGCTTCAAAAACTCATAATGAGATAAGAGAGGATCTGGCTGCAAACGATGCTAAAATTTTGCTTTTTGTGATAAATAAGGCAATTAGCTTTTTTAAAGAGATAAACGGCTTTACGGGCGAGTTATACGCCAAGCTTTATGATGAAGATGCACCAAACCTTGAGCGTGCACAAAGAGATGAAATTTTACACAATATGGGCTTTACGCCGACGGCTGATTACATAAAAGCCGCATATAATATCGAGCTAGACGAAAGCGAAAGCAAGACTCAGGAGGGCAAACGCGCAAATAAAGCAAACACGTCAAATAGACCGAAGTATCTTGATAAATTTGACGCCGCAATGGACGATAAAAGACTAAATACCGCACTTAATGAGTTAAATTTGGAGGGCAAGCTTGATGAAATTTTAAGTCGTTGCGAGACATACGAACAAGCTTTTAATGAGTTTAGCAAGCTTTATGAGAATGCGCCGCTTGAAGAGCTAGAAGAGATGATGTTTAAAGCCGTAGCAAATAGTCAGATAGCGGTGTATGAGTATGAATAAAATAAATCAATACGACGAGCCCGACATGGCTCGGTGTGCTTTCTCAAAGAGAGTGCAAGGCACAAGAGGTGGGTGCAGGGAGCAAAGCTACCGCCCGCAAAGATGGGCTTTCTCAAAGAGAGTGCGCGAGCGCACAAGGCTCATCTGCGGAGTAAAGATATGAAATTTAGCTTTTTTGATGAGCCTACGGCTGTCGTGGAGTACCTGCAAAACAAAAATGCAGAGTTGCATTTTGATTATGACGAGATAGTGCATGATGCGCATAAAAGAGCTTTCACGATCGCAAAGATGACCGATCTTGATCTGCTTAAAGACGTGCAAAGCTCGCTTTCACACGCTTTTAAAAACGGAGTAGGTTTTGAAGAGTGGAAGAAGCAAATCAAACCTAAGCTTGCAGCCAAAGGCTGGCTTGGCGAAACACAGGTCATAAATCCAAAGACGGGCGAAGTAAAAAAGATATATGTCGGTAATCGCAGGTTAAAAACAATATATAACACAAATATGAGAACCGCCTACGCGCAAGCTCGCTATCAAAGCCAAATGGAAGCTAGCGGAGAGTATTTTAGGTACGTAGCGGTGCTTGATCGCCTAACGCGCCCGGCACATAAAAGAATGCACGGAGTAGTGATCCCAAAAACTGATAAATTCTGGGATAAAAACTATCCGCCAAACGGCTGGAACTGCCGCTGTAAAGTGCAGGTTTTAAGCAAAGAGCAGCTAAAAAGTCGCGGTATTACGCCGCTAGCGGACGGATCGTTTTTAAAAGACGTAGCGAGCAAGGACTTTGCGTATAATCCGGGCAAAAGCGCAGACCAACTGGATGAAATTTTATCTAAAAAGCAAAGCGCCGCACTTGCCGCGCTGCGTCCTAAAGAGCAGGCTAAACTAAAAGAGCAACTAGCCAAATTTGAGCATGAGCGTGATTTATACACGTGGCAAAGCGGACTAAATTATGCAGTAGATGAGCTTTTGGTAAAGAAAAATTTAAAAGCTCCTATTAGTGTATTTGCGCTTGGCAGGCTAAGTGACGACATCGTAAAAAAGAGCGAAAAGGTATTAGATATAAAAATAGAAACCACGACTATTGTGGGAGATAAGCACGGCATACTTCACATTCGTCCCGAGCGCAAAAGCGAATACGGGCAGGATTTAAGACTGGACGAAATACGCCGTATCGTCGATGTCTTAGACGACAAAGACACGCCCGTAAGCGTGGATACGAAAAACAAGAATATTCTTTTTTGGTTTGACGACGAGCAGGACGACACTAAAATTAATAAAATCGTGGTCGATCTAAACTACAAATTAAAGAAATTTGGACTTACAAATTATATGGTTACGGTCGGAAAGGTCGATAAAACAAGTAAAGACGAGGCTGAATATATTAAAATCAGATGACGGCAGGAGTTGCACCTGCAATACAGGTCCGATCCTACAAAGTAGGCACCTATCGACTACTACATTGCGATCATCAATCATCTGATTTAACATTATTTTACCACTTTATATCAAGGGAAGTCAATATGATAGAAGTAAAGGGGCTTGAAAAGCTGCAAACCAAGCTAAGAAATATCCAAAAATTAGAGCATCGCACCGCACCGCTTATGGAGCAGCTCGGCGAGATACTTAAAAACTCTATTGAAGATAGCTTTGAGAACGAAAAAAGCCCATTTGGCGAGCGGTGGAAGCCACTTGCAAAAAGTACCTTGCAAAACAAACTAAAAAAAGGTAAATCAGAGAGAATTTTGCGCCGTGAAGGAGATTTGGCGGACAACTGGGTGCTAAAGTCAGACGATGATAAAGCCGTTATATCAAATAATGCCAACAACAAAGGCTTTGCTTACGGGCTAGCTCATCAATTCGGGGCAAACGGCGCAGGACGAGGCAAAAGAACAAAAATACCCGCTAGAGCGTTCTTGCCGGTCGATAAAAACGGCAAGCTGGCAAAGGATGTTAAGCGAGAGATTAAGGCCGAAGTGATTAGTTTTATAAAGAGTATTTAAAATCTATCTCTTTTTATGTTTGCGATATATCCACGGCGCAATAGGATTTTTGTCACTCCACAGCCCGACGCCAAGAGCTCTTGCGTTGCTTTCATCGTTTAGATATTTAGTCGAGTATTTTACAAACGCCCAAGCGTAGCCGCTTTTAACGATTGTTTGATTGATATTGATGCCGTTTAAATACACGGTGGCGATAACTCTTTTGTATCTATCTTTGCCGTTAGGGACTATTTCTACGATCCTGTCCGCAACTAAATTTGATAAAAATTTAGTTGCCTTTCTTCCAAAAGCCTGACTTTTTTCGGGGGCATCTATTCCGTCTAGTCTTATTTTAATGGGTTTGCCGTCCGCAAGAACGGATATGGTATCGCCGTCTGATACCTTTATGACTTTGGCTTCAAAAGAGTATAAATTTAAACAAATTAGCAGTAAAATAAAAAGTTTCATATATGCATTTTAGCATATTAAAACAAAGCGGGCTCTTTAAGCTCTCTTATAATCGCACTTACGCTATTGTAGCTTAAGTTGTGCTTTGCGGCGATTTCACGTATTGCCGCAGTGCTTGATTTGCCATCCTTTACGCTTTGCTCGTATTCATCAAGAATATCGGCATTTCTATACGTAGATTTGTAGCTTGGCACGTAGATACTAGAGCCGCCGTACTCTTTTAGCACTTCGGCAATATCCTCGCTGTCTTTAACTTTATTGTAAAATTCAACAAACAGATCAAAGTTGCTTAGCATCTTTATTTCGCTCTTTCATATTCTTTAAGGCTTTGATGATATCGCTAGCTTCGGCTCTTTTTAGCGAACTAAGGTGGAGCGGGCGAATTTTAACTATACGATAGATAAAATCTCTCAAAGCCATCTCGCTCTTTACTCTAGCCACCTCGTTCCAAATGCCCGTAATCGTATCAAGTTGCTTTTTAGTGGCGAATATATACTCTTTTCTAGCCTTTAAATTCTCTTTTACTCTTCCTAGCGATTTAGGCTCGTAACCGCACAGCAGCGCAACAGCTCTAAGCTCTTCTATGCTTAACTTGCTTAAGCTATCCTTGCCGTATTGCGCTTGTAAATAGATCTTGCGACACTCGTCGTCTACGAAGTAGTTATGTTTTAGAGTGTGTATCATCTTGATATAAAATCTCTTTAGCTCCGCCGTTTTTTGCTTTGCAACCGGGTGGGTGTTTGATCGTTTCATATTACGCTCCAACTATTTTACAACTATCAAATAGCGAATTTTCAGGCTCTTTGGCGATAGTTGTAATAGTTGTAGAAGTCTGACTTGGCTGCCTACAACTATAAAATATGCTCTTGCCGACTTTTTGGCTATACCACAGCTTGCCGTCAAATTTATCCAAACACTCGCGCGCCGTTTTATCGTCTTTTTCATGTCCTAGCAAACTTAAGAACTCGGTCTTGTTTAGGCTTTCGCGCTCTTTTAGTAGCTTAGTGGCTTTTGTGGTAAAGCCAAATTCATACTCGCTCATCATCGCTATATCTTTTTCAAGAGTAGCCAAATCAAGGCTAGTCACATCTAAGCAAAACGAGCTATCGACTATCGCCGCTCGCTCTTTTTGCACTTCAAGGAAGAAATTTAGCTCGTTTTCATTGGCCGGACGTTGATTTAGCTTATACATGCAATCAATGGCGTTTCTTATGCAGGTGCTTCCCTGATAGTTCTTGCCGTCTTTATTTGCGTGATGAAGCACTATGATAGTAGCTCCCGCTTCACGCATATTCTTAAGCGCGTCAAATAGCCTCATTAAGCGATTATCGTTAAATAGATCGCAAAAATTTATAAGGCTGTCTAAGAAAAATACGCAGTCTTTATATATGCCCTTAATCGCACTGGCTTCAAGCTGCATTACTAGATCAAACGGCGGCATTTGCAGGCTTGAGCGCTGAATGTATCTTAAATTTTCATATTTTTCTATTAGAAGTTCATCAATACGTCTCTCTTTTAATACGCTTACGGGGTTATCAAAATCTACATAAAAGACCTTTTTGCCGAGTTCGCACATTCGTTTAGCGATAGCAAACGATAAAAAGCTCTTGCCGCTACCGCCCGCAGAGTAGATCATAGTAATGAGCTCTTCGGGCAAAAAGCCCTCTATTAAAAACTCATGCTCTTTTTTAAAATCTCCTTTTTTCAAAGACGACTCTTCTAAGAATTTAAATATATTGTCTTCTAAGGCATTCATTTGCCTATCCTTTTTATAGTTTTTTCGATTAGTTTTAGCGATTTATCGCTTATTGTGATTTCTTGCTGTTTTGGTGCGCTAAGCGCGCTCATTCTTTCTTTAGCGATACTTCTCTCATAATCCTCGCGGCTTATTCTCTTTACGTCGCCGATCTTGTGCTGATTAGCAAAAAGCCAGCTATAAATTTGAGAGGTTTCGGAGCTATCGAGCCTTTTAAATACGCCGTTTTCGTTTATAGAGGCGCTATTTCTTAGGTTGCCTTCGTCATCGACCGTTATCACTACGTAAGGCAAATACCCGCTGCCGTCTTCGCAGCTACAAAGAGCTTCTCCGCGGTAAGCCTCCCTACAAAAGCTTATCATTTCCTCAAGCCCTCGAAAAAAGCTACCGCCGACATACTTTACTCGCTCAAAAGTCATTCTTTGCCAAGCGATAGAGGCTTTATGCACGGCTAGCTCCGTGCTTACGAAATTTGCACGAAAATTATCCGTAAAAATAGCAAAATTTATAAGCTCGTCATCGGGTATAAAATGCAGTTTTCTATCAAATTTTATAATCTTTGCTTGGGGCAAAAAGCCTTTGCTATCACCAAACAAATCAGCGATAAGCTTTGCGCGTTTTGAGGTCATATTTACTCCAAAAGATCGGGGGTCGCATAGATGTTTCCTATTACCACCCAGTCGCCTATGGTATCTAGGTTAAAAAATAGGACATCGCTTTTTACAATACTTACGATAAATTCGCCTTCGCTAAATTTTATAACGCCTATCTCACCGTTTTTAATCATGCATTCGTCTATCGAGTATGGCAAAGACGGTTCAAATTTAACTATATGTCCGCTATAAATTTCATTGCCGTTATGATCGCTCATGCCAGTATATTGCATGATCTTACAAAACTCCATACAGACTACTTGAGTTTTACCTTTTTTGTATTCGATAGTTACGTTTTTCTTGATGAAATCAATCGCCAAGACATCATGAATTTTGCCTGACGGCTCGTAAAATACTTTAAATTTAATATCTTGCATTTTAGTCCTTTGTAAACTCTTTAATCAATGTTTAAAAGATGAATAAACACTGATTAAAGGGCTTATTAGCCCTTTAATTATTTTTGTCTATTCTAGATTTTTTAAATTCCTCATAATCAAATTTAAACCATGCTAGGCTCATAATTACAAAAAAACACAAAAACGCCATCATATAAGGAACTAGTGTTATCGCTATAGTTCCAGTGAACTTTTTAATATCTCTTTTTTGCTCTGATTTGGGAACTATTACCTTAAGAGTTATAACTGTTACCGCTAAAGCATATATATTTAAGAGTAATCCCCATAATAAAAAATTAAACATTAAGCGCCTTTCACATAAGCTCTCAGTCGTGCTCTGCGCACAAATCTAGGCAAGAGTTTGCTTTTGTCTTTTAAACCTTTAAATTGATACCAAACACCGCTATACCGACTGTCTTTTGCTTGATTGCCGCCAAAGCCGCCAAAGTCGTTCTGAGTAGCTGCCAATCCAAACAGACTAGCTATAAGCGCATTTTTCATTATTTTCCTCCTTAAATCGCCGCAAAATCAAGTGTTATAAGATCGCATTTGCTCTCTAAACTATCTTTCGTCTTAAAACGTATGTAGCTTTTTGTGCCTACGATCTCGGTAGCTTCGTCAATCATACCCATAGCCTCTTTCCACTTTGGATCTTGTATCGGATATTGCTTGAGGCTTAGTATTTGTTTGGCATCTACTTTGCCGTTTTTGACATCAAACGCTCTAGTTATGAGCGTGCGGATCTCGGGGTCTGCACTCTCGGTTTTTGCATCAAGATACTCATCAATCTTCTCTTTTGCAAGAACAAGCTTTTTATCAAAGCTAATCTGCTTTGAGATGGCTATTTGAACCTCATTTGTGCCGTTAAAATTTCTTAGCGTTACGTTGCCAAGCCTTGAATTTTCAAGCCTATCTATTCCGTATTCGGCTTTTAGCATATCCATAAAGCTTTCGCACTCGCCATAAGCATACTTTTTAAACTCCCTCATTGCCGCTTGTAGCTCGTTTGCCTTTGCGATAAGCTTTTCAACCAGCTCATCTTCTAGGCTTTTATCTATCGGCACCATCTGCGGGTGGACGAAATTTCCCTCTTTGTTTTGCCAAAAACCTTTTTCATCAAGCTTTGCCATATTTTTCCCTTTCTATCTTAAATTTCTTGATATATTTCGCTTTTAAAACATATCCGTATCGCAAGCAAACGGCTAAATTTTTCCTAGCCTTTACCACCTTAAATTTTAAAGCCATAGGCAAACTTGCGCCTCTCCTTTTTTGTTAAATTCTATTTTCGGGATGTCGTTTGCTATGGCAAATTCTCGCTCGCTTTTAACCCCTTTAGAATTTAGCGTATCCGGATGGGTGCTTTCATAATAATAATCGCACTGCTTTAGCATTTCCAAACCCGCTTTTAGCGCCTGATCTCTTTGCGTTTTTTCATCAAATTTGCCGTCTAGCCTAAGCACGGGACTAACCGCCGTAAAGCCGGCGTTCATTATCTTTGCGCACTCATCAAGCGCGATTTTTATCGCTAGATGGCGCCTTATCTCATCACTACACCTAATGGCCGCGTAAGGCGATGCCACATAAACTCTTATTCGCTCATTCACTCTTTCTCTCCTTTCTTTTTTTACTCCTCGCGGGAGCTAAGCCCACACAAAGTTACGGCTTGCTACCCGCAAGCGTTTTAAGCGATTTGTTTTAAACGCTTAATTAAGCCGTCCGAAAACGGCTTTATAAACATTTAAATTTAAGCGCTCACCCTATCTACTAGCCTCATCGTTTGACGCTCGTATATGCCGCTTCCTACTTGCCTAAACCAATCCTTTGAGTAAAACGCCTTTTGCCCCTTTATCAGTGCCTCTTTGCCAAATACGCTCTCTTTGCGTCTCATTCGCCTGCCCGTTATGTCGCCTTTTTCATTTACGCTCATCTCATAGCCTTTGTTTTCAAAAATCTCAACCAATTCTCTAAGCCCGCTTGCTTGGTCTATTCTTTTATTTGTTTTACCCGCTTCGCTTAGAAACTGCACTTCGTTTGTTTTCATCTCATGCTCCTTACTTTTACAACTTTACAACTATCACTATTTACACCAAAAGAAGCATTTTTGTAGCTTCTTTAATGCTTAGATCGTTTAGCTCCACTCCTGCCGCATCGCTTAGGCTTTTAGCTCTATTTAGAAGTTTCACGCTCTTTCTAAAATTTCCTCTTGCAAGCTCGCCTACCAGTTTTATGCACTCTTTATCTTGCACCCCGTAGCTTTGGCAAAGTGCTACCAAATCATCGTTTACTACTTTATTATTTAGCTCATCAAAGTATGTTAAACCCCTTAATATCCATTTACTACCGACGCGTGAGCTAAGTTGCTCTAGTTCCCTGCCGCTTTTTTCACTGGTTAAATTTAAAAGCAGTTTATTTGTGCCTACTAGTACAAGCGTAGTTTTTGCAAAGTCATAAAGCCTTCTTATGCTCTCTAACGCACGGTAAGGTAAATGCTCGGCTTCGTCTATTATGATGATCTTGTCAAGTTTTGCTAGGCTTACCGCGCAAGTTCTTATAAGCTCGTCTATACTTGCGCCGGTGTTTAGCCCAAGCTCTGAAGCTATTATCTTAAATAGCGTCTTTGCACTCGTGTTTATAGTAGCTTCGATGAGTATGGCTTCGGGATGGCGAGAGCAAAACTCTCTTATCGCCATACTTTTGCCGCTTCCCGCCGCTCCGCTAATTACAGCCATATCTCTATCTTCTACAGCCCAGCCGATTACTGCGTTTATGCTTTTAACGTCTTTTGTTTGTATAAAAATTTCATCTTGCGACTTATCGTTTTTTACGATATAATTGTCGATGTAATTTTTCGCAAGGCTCTCTACTTTATCGGCATACTTGTAGTTTGAGCCTTCCTTTAAATATCCGCTTACATAAGCACCGTTTACTCCTAAAATACCTGCAAATTTATTCTGGCTCATTCCCGTTTTATTTAGAAATTTAAGAATTTCGTTTGCTAGTTGCATGTCTGCTCCTTTCATTTAAATTAAACACTTTAAATGCCGTTTTTAAAGCTTTTAAACAGCCTTTAAAACATTTTCTATCGCCATATCCGTTATGCTTTTTCTCTCTTTTTTCTCGCTCTTTGGCTGAGTGATCTCGTCATAATCAAAGACCGCATTTACGATACTTGCCAAACTATCTTGCTCTTTTATGCTTTGCTTGATCTGCTCTATGTTTGTATCCGCTTTTACCTTATTCTCTTTTTTAAGTGCCGCTTCATGCGCTTTTTTCATCATATCAAGGTCGTATGCTACGTTTAGCTTACTAAATTCGCTTACTTTGGCTTGTTTTATAACTTTTCTGATCTCTTTCAAATTTTGCTTAAATAGCTTGGTCGCAGCCGCAAATTCTTCGGCGCTAAAGCTTGCAACTTCGCTATCTTTTGCCTTACAAATGAACGCACCGCTAAGGCTAAACACGTAAGCTTCGCTCACGTCATCGATATTTACGCTCACTCTTACTTGCGTGCCTACGTTTGGCAAATGTCTTGAGGTGTAGCGAATTCCGTCTATCGTTATACCCTTTTTGCCTACCTGATGCACTCCCTTGCTGCCCGCATATAGCACGAAATTTTCATACTGGACTGCACGTAGCGGCGTATCGTCGCTGTTCCATCTGATGATCGGTGCGCTATTTTTGCGTTTTACGGCGGTTATATCCCACTCTAGCACCGCAGTTTCAAAGCGTTTTTTCATATCTTCATAGGTCAGTAAATTTTTTTGATGAGTTTTTATGATATGACCAAACTCATCTTTGGCGTGTCTCTCACGTTTGGGCGTTTGCTGCTCTATGTTTTCACGCTTTGCAAGGCTTCCGCCGATGTAGCCCGGAGTGTGAGCCATTTTACTTCGTTGAAGCGTCTTAAAGTGCCTTTCTACGTAGGCTTTATCTCTGCCGTGATACGCGCGTGCCGCGTCATAGTCTATATTAAGACCTTCAAGCAATCTTTGAAACTGCTCGCTTACATAGTCCGCCCCGTTATCGCCCTTTATACATTCAGGCTTGCCTAAAATTTCCATCGCACGCCAGAGCAGACGCGTAAGTGCAAGAGCGTTTGAAGTCTCAGCCAAAGTCGCCACGCATCTACCGCTATATACGTCTATTAAACTTAGTATATTTGGTCGCACTTGCACGCCGCCTTCGCCGTCACGCACGATTACGTCTAGTTTTGAGCTATCTATCTGCCATACTTGATTACGCCTAGTTACTAGCGCGCCTTGATCGCCGTGTGCTGGATCAAAGTAGCTTGTAGCCTTATCTGTGCCTTTTGTGATGAGCGTGTATTCTAGGCGTTTATCGGCGTAGTAACTTTTTATAAAGCGACTTATCACGCCCGTATCAAATAGCGGCTCCACGCTTCCTGATAAAAACTCGTAGCGGTTAAATTTACCGCTACGCTTGCCGTATTCTTCGTGCAGATCTTTCCAAACCTGCGTTACGTTAAAATCTCCCGCGCCATACGCTCTAAACTGCGTTAAGATAAACTCCTTCATCCAATCTTCAAGCTTATAACTTCCCTTATTTTTGCCTCGTCTATCAAGCAGACCGCGTAAGCCGTGCTCTTTGTAG
>NZ_JADBJH010000017.1:0-25765 GCF_014892335.1 Campylobacter sp. 7477a | reverse complement strand
CAGACATCGCAATGCTCAGAGGTATATCATCTATATTTGAAGGGTTTTGCAGATCTCTTATCCTAAAAAATAGTGCTAGATCCTTTTCCCTTGTATTTTTTACCATAAAGTCTTTAAAAGGCTTAACGGAGTTTGTAAACGCCTCTTCATATCCTATCTGTTCGGCAAGATAAGGCTTAATGCCATTTTCATAGCCTTGTTTTGCAACCGGCTCCATTATAAAAAATGTAAGCACCATAGCAAGAGAGATAAGTATGGTTGAAGGTGGAACTTGCTGTGTTCCCATTGCTTGACGAAGAAATGAAAAGACAATAATAAGCCGCAAAAAGCTCGTCATCATAAATATCAAAGACGGAGCAAGAGTTAGCACCGTCAAGAATATCATGACATTTAAAGAATTTACAAGTTGTTGCGGGCTACTTGGAGCACTTAGACTTAAATTTATAGTAGACACGACAGGATCGGCACCAAAACCTACGCAGAAAAATACAAGTAAAACGAATAACGCTCTCACGCTCTATTGTCCCGCATCAAGTATGCTTTTTTTAGTTCTTTCTTTCTCTTTTTTATCAAGCGAAACGAAATGAATTTCCACCCTATTGTTTTTGGCGCGACCTTGCTCGCTATCATTACTAGCAAACGGATTATAAGAAGCCCTTGCTGAGGCTATTAACTTTTTAGCATCAACTCCGTTATTTATAAGCTCTTGCGCAACCGTTATAGCTCTAGCAGAAGAAAGCTGCCAGTTGTCTTTATAGATAGAGTCGATATCTGGCTTTTGATCATCCGTATGTCCTATGATATTTGTATTTACCTCACTAGGAAGTTTAGCTATAACCATTGAAATTCGCTTTAAAAACAGCCTTGCATCGTCATTTTCTATCTGTGCTTTACCTTTTGAGAAGAGCAAACTAGCAGGAAGTCTTAGTATAAACCCATCCTCAGCCTCTTCCACACTTACTTCAGGTGATCCGCTGGCGGTTAAAAGCTGGTTTATCGCGCTAGCTGTTTTCATGATCTCGTTTTCTGATTTTAACTTTGCCCTGGTTTCTCTAGTGCTAGTTTCTAAACTCATCTCTTGCTCTTTTTGCACTTGCGGACGAGAACCACCTTCAAGCACGCTAAGCGCACCGGCCAATGAGCCTATGGCATTTTCAAATTTTTTCGCATCCATTGTTGCCATAGAAAGAAGCAAAACGAAAAAACACAGCAGTAGCGACATGAGATCACCAAAGGTTGCAAGCCAATCGGGCATACATTTAGGACAGTCGCTAGGTTTTATTAACTTTGCCATTTTTTACTCAAACTGACTTTTTCTATCTTTTGGAGGCAAGAATGCTAGCAGTTTTGCCTCCAGCGTCCTTGGGTTGTCTCCCGACTGTATTGCCATGATACCCTCTAAAACCATCTGCTTTTCAAGTGTCTCATCCGCATCACGTATAGACAATATATTGGCAACCGGCGCTCCGATGATGTTTCCTATCATCGCTCCATAAAGAGTTGTTAAGAGAGCAACCGCCATTGATGGACCGATCGCCGAAGGATCTGACATATTTAAAAGCATCGCAACAAGTCCGATTAGCGTTCCTATCATACCCATAGATCCCGAAAATCCACCGACTTGATCAAAAATTTTGATATTTGCGCTGTGTCTTGACGAGGACTGATCGATGTCTATCTCCAAAAGTGCACGTATAGTATCAGGCTCTGTGCCGTCAACCGCCATTGACAATCCTTTTTTCATAAAAAGATTTGTTTCGTTATTTACATCGGTTTCAAGCGCTAAGATACCGTCACGTCTAGCCTTAGTAGAGTAATCAACAAGTTTTTTTATAGTTTCGCTAAGATTTATCTGTTGAGGCTTTACGGCTATACCGTAAAATTTGCCGACACTTTTAAGTGTTTCCATTTTAAAGCCGACCATCATTACACCGATGGTTCCGCCAAAAACAATCATAATAGACGGTATATCTATGTAAGGCCCTATCCCTACGCCTATCGCCATAGCTCCAAAAAGTAAAACAAGAGTTAAAACCCAACCGACAACGGTTCCTAAATCCATAGTCTTCTCGCTTAAAAAATTTAATAAACTTCATATTTTACTTAAATTTCATTGAAGTTATATTAAATTCAAAATTTTATTTGTCTTTTTTTGATACAATCGCGTTTAAATTTTAAATCACCAAGGCTTAAAATGAATAATATTTCGATAATTATACTTGCCGCAGGGCTTGGAACAAGAATGAAATCAACAACTCCTAAAGTTATGTTTAAACTAAGCGGAGTTAGCATGATAAGACATGTTTTAAAACAAGCTTATGAGATAACAAATGATGTTCACGTCGTGCTTTATCACCAAAAAGAACTTATACAAGAGCATATTTTATCAGAATTTAAAGACACGCAAATTCACATTCAAGATCTTGCAAATTTCCCAGGCACTGCAGGTGCTTTAAAGGGCATAAAATTTAAGGGCGAAAAAGTTTTAATCACATGCGGAGATATGCCTTTAGTTAGCGCACAAGAGCTAAAAAGCCTTTGCGATAAAGATGCAGATATAACGATGTCAAGCTTTGTTTGCAAAGATCCATTCGGCTATGGCCGTGTGATAGAAAAAGACAGCAAAGTAACAGACATAGTAGAACAAAAAGATGCAAGCGAAGAAGAGCGTAAAATAAACCGCGTAAATGCCGGTTGCTACTGCTTTAAACGCGAAGTCTTAGAAGAAATTTTACCTCTTATCAATAACCAAAACTCGCAAAAAGAGTATTATCTAACTGACGCTATAAAAATTGCAAATCAAAAAAATCTAAGCTGTGTAGCTGTTGATGTTTGCGAGCAAAATTTCATGGGCATAAATGATAAATTTCAACTAAGCATAGCTGAGAATATCATGCAAGATAACATCAAAAAAGAGTGGATGAAATTTGGCATAAATATGCGCTTACCACAAACTATATTTATAGACGCAAGAGCTGTTTTTAAAGGCGAATGCGTTGTTGAAGAAAACGTAAGCATACTTGGCGAATGCTTGATAGAAGAAAGTATTATAAAAAGCTCAAGCGTGATAGAAGAAAGCATTATAAAAAGCTCAGACATCGGACCTTTGGCTCACATACGGCCAAAAAGCAAGATATCAGGCACTCATATCGGAAATTTTGTCGAGGTAAAAAAGGGCGTATTAAACGGTGTTAAAGCCGGACATTTAAGTTACCTGGGAGACTGCGAGATAGATAACGGAACAAATATCGGATGTGGAACTATAACTTGCAACTATGACGGTAAGGCAAAGCATAAAACCGTGATCGGCAAAAACGTCTTTATAGGATCCAACTCGCAACTAGTAGCCCCTGTAAACATAGGCGATGATGTCTTGATAGCAGCAGGAAGCACCGTAACTTCGGACGTGCCAAGCGGTGCATTAGCGATAAGTCGTGGCAAGCAGATCAACAAAGAGGGCTTTTTCTATAAATTTTTTGGTAAAAAAGATGCTTAAGGGTAAAAAAATTTTATTGGCAGTTTGCGGTAGCATTTCATTTTATAAATCATACGAAATTCTCTCGCGCCTTAGAAAATTAGGCGCGGATGTTAGAGTAATGTTAAGCGATGGGGCGCTTGAATTTTGCAATGAGAGTGGATTTGAAGCACTTTGTGATCATAAAATTTTAAGCTCTCGAACACAGGATTGGCAGGAGGGTTTAAGCCACATAAACTACGCAAAAACAGACCTTATCTTGATTGCTCCATGCTCGGTAAACACCATAAATAAGCTAGCAAGTGGGGTTTGCGATAACGTCTTTATGCAAACTTTAATCGCCTCAAAAGCCCCGCTTTTGATAGCCCCTGCCGCAAATCACAACATGCTAGAGCATTTTTCTACATGTAAAAATTTAGAATTTTTAGCCCAAAACGGCGCACAAATCATCGAGCCGGTCGTTAAAACTCTAGCTTGTGGAGATGTCGGCAAGGGCGGCTTGGCAGACATTGAAACGATACTTTATCATGTCAAACGATCATTTTGTAAGCAAATTTTTAAAGAAAAAAAAGTTCTCATCACAGGTGGCGCAACCACTGAAAAGATAGACGAAGTAAGGGCTATTACAAATTTTTCAAGCGGCAAAATGGCAAAAGCCTTAGCGGATGCGTTTTTTTATGCAGGTGCGGATGTAAACTTGCTTACTAGCGTTAAAACACAAGACGTGCCTTATAAAGTAAGAAATTTCACAAGCTCAAACGAGCTTTTAGGACTTTTAAAAGATGAGTGCAAAGACACCAACCTACTCATAATGTGTGCTGCGATTAGCGACTACATAAGCGAGGGAAAATTTGACGGCAAGCTTAAAAAAAGCAAACTTGGAAAAAATTGGTCGCTAAAATTAACCGAAAATATCGATATATTAAACGAATTAAAAGACTTTAAATGTCGCAAAATCGGCTTTAAACTAGAAACCGATGTAAGCAGTGCGGTAGATAGCGCCAAAAAAATGCTAGAACAAAAAGGACTTGATGCCGTTTGCCTAAACGTCTTAAGGGAAGAAAATAAATTTGGTAGCGACCAAAACGAAATCAGCTTTATAACAAAAAATGAAACCATAAATTTACAACTTGCTTCAAAAGAAACTATAGCGACAAAAATAGTAAATTTATCAAATGAATTAAGATAAATGATAAGTAAAATAGGCAAAATTCAAAAGATAGCTAACGCGCAAAATGTAGCGCCTATCGCGTTAAACACATCGCTTCCTATTAGCCTAAAAGTATCTGAAAAGATCGGCTTTAATAGATATATATTGAAATTTGCAAATAGAAATTTAAATACAAAAAGTGCTAAACAACTTGATATCGGCGCTAATTACTGGGCTGAGATAGAGAGCAACAACGAAAATATACTTATAAAAAATATGTTTAAAAAGCCTGAAATTTTAAATTTTGGCATACTGCCGCAAGGTCTTAATCTAATCGAACGCGTTATAAAAGAAAATGACTTGGCGTTGTTTTGCGAGCATATTTGCGACTCGCTGATGAATGCAAAAGATAAAGAGTCTTTTAAAATTTATACCGATATGTTTTTAGCCTTGCAAGAAAAGATAGTCCATATACCATTTTTATACAATGAAATTTATGGGATTTTTCAATTTAAAAAAGGACAAAAAGAGAGCGCATTTTATCTTGCTTTTTCAAATTTTGCGCCGATTTTATTTAGACTTGATGAAAAAGGTATTGTGTCGATAAGCACGCCGTTTAAAAAAGTAGCAAATTTACTAAACTATGAATTTAGCTGCAAGATAGAAACCTGCCAAATTTCACCGCTGTGGGATAAAAGCGGTAAGATAATAGACATAAAAGGATGATTTTGAACAACTTAAACCACCTAGCTATCATCATGGACGGCAATGGACGCTGGGCTAAAAAGAGAAATTTCTTACGTCAAAAAGGTCATGAAGTCGGAGCAAATGTTGTTGAACAAATTTGCAAATTTTGCACCGACCAAGATATAAAAATCCTAAGCCTTTATGCTTTTAGTACAGAAAACTGGAAACGGCCAAAGCGTGAGGTCGAATTTTTAATGGATCTGCTTAAAAAATTTCTAATATCAAAACGAGAAAATTTTATAAAAAACGGTATAAAATTTACAACCATAGGTGATATCAGCGTCTTTAGCAACGAGCTAAAAGACGAGATAAATTTACTTAAAAGCCTAACGCATGACAATACGAAACTAAAACTCAACCTAGCCATAAACTACGGTGCAAAAGATGAAATTTTACGCGCTTTTAAGCGTGTTAGTGAGCTAAAACTTGAACTAAACGAGCAAAATTTACAAAACTACCTTGATGAGAGCGAGTGTATCGACTTGCTTGTTAGAACGGGTGGAGAGCAAAGACTTTCAAATTTCATGCTCTGGCAAGCAAGCTACGCAGAACTTGCCTTTAGCGATACTTTGTGGCCTGACTTCACAAAAGATGAGCTAGCAAAGATAGTTGAGAATTTCAAATACAAAAATAGACGTTTTGGCGGGCTTTGATGTTTGAAATTTACGCTATAGTGTTTGCTGTTTTTGGGCTTTGCATGGGATCATTTGCAAATGTTTTGATATATCGTTTGCCACGACAAAAAAGTATAAATTTTCCGCCATCTTCTTGCCCAAAATGCGATCACAAGCTAAAGTTTTATCATAACATACCTGTTTTTTCATGGTTTTTTTTACGTGCCAAATGCGCCTTTTGCAACTCAAAGATAAGCCCTATCTATCCGCTGGTAGAAATTTGTTCATGCGCGCTCATGCTTGTTAGTTTTTTTGGAGAGTGCGTTGATTTTATAGACGCACAAAGCTTATTTAGAGCCTTTGCTTTAGGTGTTTGCCTTATACTGCTTTTAGCACTTAGTTTGATTGATATTGAGTTTAAGGCAGTTCCCGACTCTTTACTTTTTAGCGCATTAGGATTTGCCCTACTTTTTGCAGCAAGTGAAGTTTTTTGCGAATTTGACTTTAGTTTGATTATAAATTCGATATGCTTAGCTATAGTTTTTTGGCTTCTTAGATTTATTTTAAGTGCAACCATGAAAAGAGAAGCGATGGGAAGTGCCGATATATTTATCGCCGCTATCATAGGTGCGATCTTGCCGTTAAATTTGGCATTACTAGCCATTTATACGGCTGCGGTTTTAACACTACCGGCTTATTTGATAATTAGAAAAAAAGACTACGAGCTTGCCTTTGTGCCATTTTTAAGCCTTGGGCTTGTTTTGGTTTATATCTTTAAAGAAGAATACATAAATTTTATAGGTTTTTTATATGAATAGAGTAAATAAATATCTTTTACACAACTTTCTTGGCACATTTGCCTCGTTATTTTCAACACTGTTTCTTATCATGTCCATTGTCTTTTTTATACAAATAGCGCGCGTAACGTCATATATCGAGATAACGTTTGGCGAGTTGATCAAGCTTTATCTTTTCATGCTACCTAAGGTTCTTTTGTTTGTCGTGCCGATAGCATTTTTCGTATCTCTTGCCATGACTTTATTTCGCCTTTCAAAAGAAAATGAAAGTATTGTTATCTTTACCCTTGGAAGTTCACCAAACTCGATAGCTAAATTTTTCTTATCTTTTGCGGCTTTACTAAGCGGTGCTTTAATGCTTTTGGCACTCGTGATGATACCCATCGCCGCAGAGCTAAACTCAAATTTTGTTGATTATAAAAAAACGGTAGCCAAACTAAATTTAAAACCAAATCAATTTGGGCAAAAATTCTCCGAATGGATGGTATACATCGGCACTCAAGACAGCGATGAAAACGGCACTATATACAAAGATATAGTTATGTATAACCCAAAAGTTCAAGACTCTGAGCGCATAATCATCGCCGATAATGCCAAATTCTCAAACACGCAATCAGGCGTAGAGCTGTCGTTAAATAACGGTAAAATTTATGATATGAGAGATAGTCTTTACAACCAAAGCAACTTTAAATACATGAAAATACGCACCACTCAAAGCGAAAGCACAAGCAAAGTCGACAATATAAAAGAGTACTGGCTTGAAGCAAAAACAAATAATAAACGCAAAAAAGATCTATGCACTTATGTCCTAGTTGCACTCTTTCCGCTTGCAACCACACTTTTTGCCATTAGTTTTGGTATAGTTACGTATAGATATGAAAAGGGCGCGGTTTATCTTGGCTCATTTGGCGTCTTGTTTGGGTATTTTGCACTTATCATGCTACTTGCATCACGCTCGATAACTGCAATACCTGTGGTATTTTTAAGCTTTATGCTTAGCGGAATTTTACTTTATCAAACCAAAATCACACGAAGATACTAATGAAAATTTGGTTTATCTTTTCTTACGACGGTTCTAAATTTCAAGGCTCACAGACACAACCACATGAAAACGGAGTAGAAGACGCTCTTGCTAGAGCCTTGGCTCATGTTGGAATTTTTAACAAAATCACCTCTAGCTCTCGCACCGACAAGGGTGTTCATGCAAATAATCAAAGCGCTTGTGTGGAGTGCGGCGAACATTTTAAAGACTTAAACCGCCTAAAAGATCTAATCAACCGTCACGCCCACCCACACATACATATAAAACGTATCATGCGCGCAAACGAAGAATTTCATCCAAGATACGATGCAAAAGCTCGGCTCTATCGCTATATCATCAGTCATGAAGACTTTAGTGTTTTTAGAAGCGATTATGAGGTTTTTTTACCAGAATTTGATATAAAAATAGCCAATAAGTTGCTTAAAAATTTTATAGGAGAGCACGACTTTAGCATGTTTATGAAAACAGGGAGTGATACAAAAAGTCCGGTTCGCACTATAACTAAGGCATTTTGCTATAGACATAAAAACAAAAGCGTGATAGTTTTTAAAGCAAACGGCTTTTTACGAGGGCAGGTACGCTTAATGGTTGCAACCGTTTTAAAGGGTTTAAAATTTAATAACGCCGGCAAGCTTATATGCGCCCAGCTACAAAATAAAGCCCCGTTTACTCGCATCCCTGCGCCGGCACAAGGGCTTTATTTGCATAGAGTTTTTTACTAGGCTATATTTTTTACTTCAAGCTCACTATTTATCAAGCTCTCATCATCATTAAACTCAAAACTAACGTCATTTGCACCAAAGCTCTTTGCGATAGCCTCAAGAGTGTCGCGTGCTGATTTATGAATTTTACCTTGAAGTTGCGTGATAAGCCTTACACTCATCTTCTCAACCTCTCCTCTAGCCTCTTCGATAAGACGGTTTTTATCCTCTTCTCTAAAGCTACTTCCAAAAAAACCATTTAACGAATCAGGCAACAAAAACGGTATAAATTTACCGTTTTTTTCATCATAAAATTTCATATTTGCGATTGAGAATTTATATCTACAAGGTGGCATTTTTACTTTATAGTTTGAGTTTGAAATTTGAACTATCTCAAGCTTTGGACTTGTTAGGTCGTATATGAAGTTTATCTCAAATTCAAATATCATCGAAAGCTTTTTCTCACTAACAAGCCACCTTAAATACTCTTTGCCAAAATTCCCAAACGCATGATCTGTTTTTGTTACGATCTCTTTGCTATAAACCTGAAAAACAGACAACTCACCGATACTTTTTATCTGCTCGATATCCGTCACAACAGAAATTTCACTGTTTTTCTTTTGAAATTTCCTAAGCTCTCTGCTTAGCCTATAGACTGCAAAAATCAAAAACGCAGACAGTATCACAAGTATCAAATTTAGATATTCACCCATTTTAATTCCTTGTATTTTTGGCAAATTTTAGCGTATTATTATAAACCTTAGAAAATTTGCTTAAAATCAAACCCGGAATCCCTCAAACTCTTAGCCACCACCTCTTGATGATCTTTGCCTTTTGTTTCAAGTGTTATAATGATACTTGCATCGCCGTATTCAAGCTCTGTAGAAAAGCGGTCGTAGTCGATCTTAACTATGTTTGCATTTGCGGTTTTAAGCGCATCAGTTAGCATTAAAAGTGCCCCCGGTTTATCTATAAGTGTTACTTGTATTATCATTTTACGAGCTGATTTGATAAGGCCCTTTTCAATGATAATAGATAGCATTTGCACGTCGATGTTTCCACCACTTAACACGATACCGATTTTAGCGTCTTTTTTATGTTTTATCTTACCGTGCATTAGTGCTGCTACACCTGCTGCTCCAGCGCCTTCAACTACGATCTTTTGTCTTTCAAGCAAGAACAAAATCGCCGTTGCGATCTCTTCATCATCAACTTGCACAAATTCATCCACACATTCAAGGATATTTGTAAGAGTTATCTCGCTCGCATCTCTTACCGCGATACCATCGGCTATGGTTCTTACTGATTTTGAGTTTATACTTTTTTTAGCATTAAAGCTTTGCCACATCGCAGGAGCGCCTTTTGCACCTACACAAACTACTTTTATATTTGGATTTACTTGTTTTACACAGCTTGCAACACCGCTAGCAAGTCCGCCACCACCAACAGGTATCACAACCATATCAAGATCGCTCATCTCATCAAGCATCTCAAGTGCCACCGTACCTTGTCCTGCCATAACATACTCATCGTCAAACGGGTGTATGAAAGTCATACCCTGCTCTTTTGCATATGTGACAGCAAATTCATAGGCTTCGTCGAAGTTATTTCCTTTTAAAATAACCTCAGCGCCAAGATCTTTTGTGCCTCCGACTTTTAGAAGAGGGGTTGATTCAGGCATAATAATAACCGCACGAACGCCAAATTCACGTGCGCTTATGGCTACGCCCTGAGCATGGTTGCCTGCACTTGCAGCAACGACACCTTTTTTGCGCTCGTTTTCGCTTAAATTGGCGATTTTATTATAAGCGCCACGAATTTTATAAGCACCTGTTCGTTGCAAATTTTCTTCTTTTAAGTAAATTTTAGCACCCGAAACATCACTTAGTCTTTGTGAGAACGCAAACGGAGTTTTGTTTACAAAGTGTCCGATTGTGATTTTTGCTTGGATTATTTTATTTAAAGATACCATTTTCTAGCCTTTCTAATTCTATTTTTATACATTTGTTCTGGATAAATTTTATACCATTCGCATATGCTCTAGCTTTGGCGTTTTCGTTGGTTATGCCAAGTTGAAGCCAGAGAGTTTTTACTCCTTTTCTTATAACCTCATCTATTAAAATATCCGCGTATTCGCCTTTTCTAAACATAACAATAATGTCTATGTTTTCGTTTATATCGCTTAAATTTCTATATACCTTTTGTCCTAAAATTTTATCTTCTTTTGGATATATAGGAAAAATTTTAAAACCTTTTTTTATAAGAAATTTAGCAACCATATTACTTGCCTTACTCTCGTCGGGGCTTAAGCCAACTACCGCGATATTTTGTATGTTATGTAAAATTTCATCCATTTTTCTTCCTTAACAAAACTCCGCACTCCACATGATGAGTGTGCGCAAACTGATCAAAAACAGCAAATTTTACGACTTCGTGAGTTTGTGAAATTTGTATTAAATTTTCATACAAACTATCCGGATTGCAAGATATATATATGATATTTTCATAATTTTTAATAAAATTTATAACACTTGGCTCAAGTCCTGCGCGAGGCGGATCGACAAGTATATGAGAGAAGTCATACTCGTGTAAATTTATATCTTTTAAGCGATTAAATTCGCGCTCGTTTTTAAAGGCACTTATAAGCTCATCGGCTGAAAGTCTTAGAAATTTTATGTTTTTAGTATCATTTATATCACAGTTTTTAAGAGCATAAAATATCGAGCTTTTGCTGATTTCTGTGGCTAAAACGTTTTTAAAATTCTCACTAAGAGGGATGGTAAAATTTCCATGTCCGCAGTAAAGTTCAAGCAGATCTTTCCCGCCTTTTGCTAAATTTATTTTAGCCCAAGTGATCATTTTTTCATTTACAGCCTTGTTTGGCTGGATAAAAGCATTTTCACTAAGATGAAATTTGTAAATCCTACCGTCTATCTTAAGCTCGTCTATTAAATTTAACTCATGGCTTAAAATTTTTTGCCCTCTTGATCTAGCGATGATGGTTATATCTAACTTATTTGCCAAATTTACTATATGTTCCAAAAAAGTGGCTTCAAGCTTTTTGTGATATAGCAAAGTTGCCAATACTCCGCTGCTACATGAGATAAACTCAACACCAAACAGACGGTGCTTTAACTTAGCGTCGCTCTCAAGTTCATTAAGCAATATCGGCATCAAAGAGACGATCTGCTCGCAAACCTTTGGACATTCGCGCACAAAAATTCTCTCGCCTTTATTTTTTGAGTGCATCGTGTAGTAAATTTTATCCGCTTCATGCCATATACCAAACTCGGCCCTTATGCGGTAGTTTTTCTCATTTGAGGCAAAAAATTCAAACTCTTTATCGTAAAATTCGCTAAATTTAGAGCTGATAGCATTTAGCTTGAAAGCCTTTTGCTCTTCATAACTTCCCTCAAGAGTGCAACTACCGCACTCTTTAAAATGACAACACTGCAACTAGATTTCCACCTTTTTACCAACAAACCTAACAAGAGCCCAAGTAGCTAAAAATCCAAGCGGAAGAACAACCCAAATGCTTGCTCCAAGCGCCGTAGGTAGATATCCGACAAATATAGCAACAGCACCCACACTTAGCGCATAGATGATCTGAGTGCTTACGTGATCTATGTGATTACAACCTGCCCCCATAGAAGAAAGTATGGTTGTATCTGATATCGGTGAACAGTGATCGCCAAAGATAGCGCCCGTAAGAACGGCTGAGATATTAACTATCATATAAGCATGCAACGCATCGCCATCAAGTCCGTAGTTTAGACCAACTGCATTTGCTAGCGGTATAGCAAGAGGCATTAAAATGCCCATCGTGCCGTAGCTAGTTCCCGTAGAAAACGATATAAAAGAACCAAGTATAAATATAGCCACAGGTAAAATAAATTTAGGCGTAGTTTGACTTAGCATATCAACTAAATACCTAGATGTACCAAGCTCCTTAATAACAGAACTAAGGCTCCATGCAAGAAGCAAAATCACGATGGTGATTATCATAGTTTTCCAACCTTTTACCCAAACACCTATCGCCTCTTTTACATCAAAAATTTTACGCCAAACACCCATAGTAATAGCAACTATACTAGCAAAAAGTGCCGACTGAAACAGTGCCACTGAAGCATCGGCGGCTCCAAATGTCTCTCTAAATGTCATAAATGAAAAAGGACTTGCCAAAGCTGCTTCAAGAGCTTCACCTTCAAGTGATTTTAATCCACTAAAATAAAAACTTATAAACGCACCTATAATAAGCACAAGCAAAGGCACAACGGCATTTGAAACCTGAAGTTTTACACCATCTTTTGGCTCAAGAGTTTTATCCTCTATATCTTGTATCGTGGTTTTACCAGAGTGTAGCTCCCCGCGCCTTGCTCTTTGTTCGGCAAGTAGCATAGGACCATACTCGCGTTGCATAACTGCGGTGCATACTATAAAAAATAGCATGAATAAATTATAAAAACGATAAGGGATGGTCTCTATAAAAACGCCGTAAGAGTTGATATTTTCAACACCAACCAAGCCATAACCGTCTTTAATAAGTGAAATTTCAAGTCCAACCCAAGTTGAGATTATGGCGATACCTGCGATAGGAGCTGCGGTAGCATCTATGATAAATGCCAACTTCTCACGGCTTAATTTAAATTTATCGGTTATAGGGCGCATGATGGGACCAACGATTAGGGCGTTAGCATAATCATCAAAAAATACAAAAATTCCCATTAACCAAGTTGAAATTTGAGCAGAAACTCCGGTCTTTGCCTTCTTACTAAGCCAAAGCGCAACAGCTTTAGTGCCGCCCATTTTTGTTATAAGAGCAACAACACCGCCTATACAAAGAACTTGAAGCATAATGCCTGCATTCCAACTGTCAGCCATCGAGCCTACAACACGCTCGACTATACCAGTAAAGCCCTTGATAAACGACATAAAAACATTTTCATTTATGATGTTAATCAAAAACGTTCCACTAAAAACACCTATAAAAAGCGACAAAATAACATCTTTTGTTATAAACGCAAGAGCTATCGCAACAACGGGAGGTATCAACGTCCAGATGCCAAAAATTTTAGCATTTGTCGCAGAATCGGCAAATGCTATGATTGGCAAAAAGGCCGTCAAAATAAAAAATGAAATTTTACTCATTCAACTTTTCCTTTATTAAAATTTATCTTTTTCTATATGTAGTCCCGCCCATGTCTGTGCTGTAGCCATTGCTTCTACGATGTTGATATTAACGTGTTTTGGCATATTTAGACAGTTTAATAGAATTTGAGCTATATCCTGCGGTTTTATGGCTGCAACGCCTTCGTATACTTTATTTGCTCTTTCTACGTCGCCCTTAAATCTAACCTCACTAAATTCAGTCTTACAAAGTCCGGGAGCGATCTCTGTCACTCTTATCCCAAGCCCTCTAAGGTCATTTCTCATGTTGCGACTAAATTGCTTTACAAATGCCTTACTTGCACCATAAACATGGCTTCCCGGATACGGCCAAGCACCAGCTGTAGAACCAATATTAAAGACATAACCGCTTTTTCGAGCTTTCATTATCGGCAAAATCGCTTTTGTAGAGTATAGAAGTCCTTTGATGTTTGTATCTACCATCGTTTCAAGATCCTCTACGTCAGCCTCTACGATACCGTCAAGACCTAGAGCAAGACCTGCGTTGTTTACAAGTACTTCTATGTCTTGAAATTCTTTTGGTAAATTTTTAACACCTTCAAATATCGCCTCTTTATCTCTTACGTCAGCTACTATTATATGGGTATTTCCAAGCTCGCTTGCAAGTTTTTCCAGTCTATCTTTACGTCTTGCTAAAGCTATGATCTTATATCCTTCGCGCGATAAAGTGCGAGCTATCTCCTCGCCAAATCCCGAAGTTGCACCGGTAATAAAAGCTGTTGCATTCATGTCTATCTCCTTATTTTATTTTTGGTTCTAATTTTAAGTCTTGCAGAAATTTTATGTTTTGCTCATTTGCGTTTATGATCGCATAGTCCATTGCGTTAAAACCAAGCTCGTCAACCGCGTAAATATCTGCTCCGTGTTTTATTAAAAGCTCTAAAATTTCGACATTCGCATGTGAAGCTGCGTGCATAAAAACGGACCTTAAAGTATGCTCAAGCGCACACGTGTTATTATAAAAATTTTCATCGCCTAAATTTAAAATCGCATTTTTGGTATTTTGATCTATATAAAAGTCATTTGCATTTGCACCGTTTTCAAGCAGAAATTTTGTTAAAGCCACATCCCCAAACTGCACCGCGTAAAAAAGCACACTCTTGCCAAATATATTTTTGTGATTGACATCAGCACCGTTTTTTAACAGAAATTCTACATTTTTTAAATTTTTAAGAGCATAAAAAAGTGCAGTTTCATCGCCGAAATTTATATCTGCTCCGCGTTTTAAAATTTGCTCTAAAACAGAAATTTCACGCTCATACAAAAGCGCGGTATTTAACATATTAGAAAGCTCAAAAGCGCTGAAACTTTTGGAGTAAAGCATAGATGAAATTTGCTCATAGCCTACTGTTTTATCGATGATCATCTTTTGCTCTGGAGTGATATCAAATTTAACCTTATGCTCGCTACCTACCGCAAAAGTCAAAAAGGCATTTACAACACTAGTCGCATAATACGCCGCACTACCAAAGTCTTGACCTCTTTGTTCGTAGTATTTTACAAGCGGGGTTTGAGCCTCATTATATAGCTTTAAAAATTCTCTTCGTTTTAAAAAGTTATAAAGTGACTGAGTGCCCCAATATCGAAAATACACCATTTGAGCGTCTTTTTGTTCTTCAGACTCATTTGGAGTTTTAAGGCTTTTGGCATAAATTTCAGGAGCAAAGCTAGCCTCAAGCAAAAGCCATTTGAATTTATTTAAATTTTCTTCGTATACGCTATCGCCGACGCAGCTTCTATTTTCGCCACGAATTTTTTTAGCAACCTCAAAAAGAGCGTTTACGTGCTCTAAATTTAAGAGCGAGCCATCGCAATAAAATATTGCATCGTTGATAAGAGAATACTTTTGAGGCTTGGTTTTAAAAAATTCTTTTGGATTTTTAAGCTCTTCGCAACCAAATTCCAAAGCATAAAGAAGAATCGGAGCAAACACCAATAAAAACAACAAAAATAATCTTTTCACCAATCCTCCTAAATTTATTTATTTTAACAAATTTAAACGATAATATCGCTTATTTATCAAATTTTTACATACCTTTGTAACAATTTTAATGCAAATAAAAGTCTTTGATCTCATTAAAATTTAGATACCTATAAATTTCACTCTCTTTTCCAACTATCTTTTTGGCGATCATTTGCTTATACTCATCAACACTAGGCAAACGACCAAGTATCGCACAAACTGCCGCCAGTTCAGCACTTCCTAGATAAACTTTAGCGCCCATACCCATGCGATTATCAAAATTCCTTGTAGAAGTCGAAAAGACAACGGCATTATCTTCAACTCTTGCTTGGTTGCCCATACACAAAGAGCATCCAGGAACCTCAACGCGGGCATTTACTCCCTTAAATACATCATAACAGCCCTCGCTTTCAAGCTGTGCTTTGTCCATTTTTGTAGGAGGAACAACCCATAAACGCGTAGGTATAGACTTTTCGTCTTTTAGAATTTGCGCCAAAGCTCTATAGTGTCCGATATTTGTCATACAGCTTCCGACAAAGACTTCGTTTATCTCTTTTGCCCTATTTTGATCGGCTAAAATTTCAGATAAAGTCGCAACATCATCAGGGTCGTTAGGACATGCTAAGATCGGCTCAGAGATGTCATCTAAATTTATTTCGATTATTTCTGCATACTGCGCGTCTTTATCGGCTTTTAAAAGAGTTGGGTTTTTAAGCCATTCGAGCATTTTATCACGTCTTCTTTCAAGGGTTTGGCGGTTCTCGTATCCAGCTTTTATCATAGCATCGATAAGTGCGACATTTGAACGAAGATATTCGATAACCGGCTCGTTATTAAGCGCTACTACACAAGCTGCTGCAGAGCGCTCTGCAGAGGCGTCGCTAAGCTCAAAAGCTTGCTCGACTTTTAGATTTTCAAGTCCTTCGATTTCAAGAATTTTACCGGCAAATATGTTCTTTTTATTTTTCTTCTCAACACTTAAAAGACCGCGCTTTATGGCGTAGTAAGGTATGGCATTTACTAAGTCTCTAAGCGTGATACCATCTTTTAGCTTACCGCTAAAACGCACCAAAACGCTTTGAGGCATATTTAAAGGCATAACGCCAAGAACCGCTGCAAATGCAACAAGTCCGCTTCCTGCTGGGAAACTTATGCCGATAGGAAAACGAGTATGGCTGTCCCCGCCAGTGCCTAAAGTATCCGGTAAAACCATGCGGTTTAACCAAGAGTGTATAACTCCATCCCCGGGCTTTAAGCTAACACCGCCTCTTGAGTTCATGAAATTTGGCAATGTTGCGTGTAAAATTTCATCACTAGGCTTTGGATAAGCGGCCGTATGGCAAAAGCTTTGAAGCACAAAATCTGCACTAAAGCCCAAGCTTGCAAGCTCTTTTATCTCATCTCTAGTCATCGGTCCTGTCGTATCTTGGCTACCCACCGTTAATGTTACAGGCTCGACATAAGTATTTGGCCTAACGCCTTTAACGCCGCATGCACGTCCGACTATCTTTTGAGCCAAGCTATATCCATAAGAGTTGTCATCTTTTGGCTGATCCGGTTTTGTAAAGATATTTTCTGGTGCTAAATTTAAAGCATTTCTGGCTTTGACACAAAGTGCGCGAGCGATAATAAGCGGTATACGACCTCCTGCGCGAATTTCATCGATTAGAGTATTTGGCGACAGGTTAAATTTAGCGACAACTTCGCCGTTTTTTACTATCTCACCTTTGTAAGGATAAATTTCTATCTCATCTCCCGTCTCAAGTGCGCTAACATCCGCTATGATCGGTAGAGCTCCGCTATCTTGTGCGGTGTTGAAAAATATCGGAGCTATGCTAGTTCCGATAACTACACCGCCTGTTTTTTTGTTTGGCACGCCGTCTATATCGCGCCCCAAATGCCACTGGATAGAATTTATACCACTTTTTCTACTTGATCCGGTTCCTACGACATCGCCTACATAAACAACTTCGCGACCGCTACTTTTAAGCTCAGATATTTTTTCTAAACTTCCGGGCTGTCTTTTAACAAGCATCGCATTTGCATGAAGAGGTATATCAGAGCGCGTAAATGCCTCACTTGCAGGGCTTAAGTCATCAGTATTTGTCTCGCCGGCAACTTTAAAAACAACCGCTTTTATGCAGTCACTAAGACTTTCTCGCTTTAAAAACCACTCTGCCTTCGCCCATGAGTTTAAAATTTCAAGGGCAAATTTATTTGTTTTACTAAGGTCTAAAATTTCGTTAAAGTATTCATTTACAAAAATGCTATTTTTTAGAGCATCTCTTGCCGCTTTTGCCACATTTTCATCGCTATTTTTAAGAGCTAAAATAAGCTTTGCAACATTATATCCACCAAGCATTTTGGATAAAATTTCAATAGCTTTTATTTTATCTATGCCGCAAATTTCAAGTCCACTATTAACTATCTCGCCCAAAAATTCAGCCTTAACTTTTGCCGCGTCGTCAACGCCTGGGTTTACGCGATTAGATAAAAGTTCTATAAATTCTTTTGCTTCATTTTCGTTTTTTGTGTTGCGTAAGATTTCACAAACTTGCGCTGTTTGATCTTGATTTAGCGCCAAAGGAGGCACGCCTAGCTTTGCACGTTCGTCGATGTGTTTTTTGTATTGTATTAAAAAATCCATATCAAAGCCTTTTTAAATTTTTGCTTTATATTTTATCTAAAATATATTGGAATTCCACAAAAATAGGCTAAAATGGTATAAAATTTTATCAAAAAGGTTTCGTTTTGGATAAAGCATATTTCTCTTCTTTGATCGGAATTTTAGAAATTTTAGGTGATAAAAATGGTATTAGCGAGATAAATTTTGTAGATAAATTTATAAAAACAGACGTAAAAGAGCCTAATTTAAAACTATGCTTAGATGAGTTAGAGGAGTATTTTAGCGGTAAACTTAAAAATTTTAGCGTAAGACTAAACATACAAGCAACTCCTTTTCAAAAAAACGTGTATAAAGCCTTGCTAAACATACCTTACGGCACGACCGCAACTTACTCTGACGTTGCTAAAATGATACACAACCAAAAAGCTCAAAGAGCCGTGGGAAGTGCAAATGCTAAAAACAAAATCCCGATCATCATTCCCTGTCACCGCGTAGTGGGGGCCAACAGTCTTGGCGGATACAGTGGAGCGGGCGGATTAAAAACAAAAGAAATTTTACTAAATTTAGAAAAGGGCAACTTATCATAAACCCAGCCCCTAAATTTGAGGCTGGGAAATTTACTTAATTTTAAGCAAATTTAGGCTCGCTAAATGCCGTTAATTTTGGCGCTTCGCCTTTAAATTTCTCGATATTAACAAGAGCTGTTTGAGAGATATTGCCGTTAGATAGTTTTGATGTTGCTTTATCTATCGTTAAGACGTTTGAGTTTCCGTTTTTGCAAAGTCCCGCATCAAAGCCGTCATACCAAGCACCTTGAGCTAGCCTTACAACGCCCGGTATTACGTTATCGGTTATAACAGCCCCAGCCAAGACCTCTCCTCTTGAGTTAAACACTCTTACCAAATCACCGTTTTTAATGCCTTTAGCCTTAGCATCTTTGGTATTTATCCATATAGGCTCTCTACCTGCTACCGCATAGGTATCGCGAAGTGAGGTTTGGTTGAGCTGTGAGTGCAAACGATATGGAGAGTGAACTGAGAGCATATGAAGTTGTGCCGGCTTATCGCTCATACCAAGCCATTCAACAGGCTCATACCACATAGGGTGTGCAGCGCAATCGTCATACCCCATTTTTTCGATGGTCTCTGAGTAGATTTCTATCAATCCAGACGGAGTTCCTAGTGGGTTTAGTATAGGGTCTTGTCTAAATTCAGCATGTCTTACCCATGCTTCGCTTTCAGGAGTTGAATAAAATTTAACAGGCTTGTTCTCTTTCCAAAATTCATCAAAAGGCTTCATCTCAGACGCAAGCTCAGGTATGGCTAAAATTTTATCATACGCATCGTTGTAAAAGCTTTTTATCCAGTCAAATTCATCCTTGCCGTTATCTGTGTATGCCATAACTAAATTTTTAGCATATGCTTTACATAGATCAGTAAAAATTTGATAATCATCTTTTGCTTCGGCGTATTTTTCAACGACTTGTTTCATAGGAGCGATATGATCGTTAGAATAATCACCCGTCATAGTCATATCGTTTCTTTCGTATTGAGTGGTTATAGGAAAAACGATATCAGCCATCTTCGCACTTGGCGTCCAATACGGATCATGCACGACTATCGTGCGCGGTTTTTGCCAAGCTTTTATTAAGACATTTGTATCTTGATGATGCACGATTGGGTTTCCGCCAACCCAGTAAATAAAGTCTATATCAGGGTAAGTCACCTTTCTTCCATCATGATCTATGACTTTTCCAGGATTTAACAAGACATCGACTATCCTTGCTATCGGGAAAGTGTATTTTTTAGCCTCAACAGCCCAGTCTATCTCGCCTTTTATCAAAGGTGTTGAGCCCGGTATAAATTTACCATTTGCATCTATAACGCCGTTTGCAGTTCCGATAAATTCACCGTTTTTATCTATCCTGCCTATATCGCCTCTATTTATGCCGCCTATTACCGCACCTTTGCAAGTTGGATTGCCACCGTTTGCGTAATGATAACTTAGTCCAAATCCACCACCCTCTAGTCCGATCTGTCCTATCATAGAAGCAAGAGTTACTAGCATCCAGTGGGCTTGTTCACCGTGATCTGCTCTTTGTATAGCCCAACCGCTCATTATCATAGATCTATTATCAATCAAGACATCAGCTAGTTCTTTCATGACGTCTTCTTTTATACCGCAAATTTTACTAGCCCATTCAAGAGTTTTTGGTGTGCCATCTGTTTTACCTAGTAGATACGGTAAAAATTTATCAAAACCAACTGTATATGTGTCTATAAAATCTTTATTAAATTTACCGCTCGTATATAGATAATGCGCCATGCCAAGCATCATCGCAACATCGGTATTTGGGCGTGGAGCTATCCATTTTGATTTATCAAAATACTGAGCCGTTTCGCTTTTTATAGGGTCTATCACGATGACTTTGATATCAGCTCTTTTTTTAAGATCTTCAAGGTATTTAAAGCCTTGCTCGTCAGAGCTACTAAAGCCTACGCTTAGAGTAGTTATCGGATTTGCCCCCCAAAATACCACAACTTTTGAGTTATCCAAAACTACCGGCCAGCTTGTTTGTTGTTCATAAACTTCTATACTACCCATCACGTGCGGCATTATAACCTGGCTTGCTCCGGTAGAATAGTCTCCCGTATAACCTACATAACCGCCACTTAAGTTCATAAATCTATGCAGCAAAGTTCTACTGTTGTGGATATTTCCACTGCTCTTCCAGCCATAGCTTCCCGCAAATACGCTTTGAATTCCCTTAGCTTTTCTTGTCTTTTTTAGCTCCCTAGCTACAAGCTTTATCGCGTCTTCATATCTTACTCGTATCCATTCGTCCTTGCCTCTAAGCTCTGGTTTTGGCGAGTCCGGATTTTCTAGGTAGCTTTTACGCACCATTGGGTATTTAATACGAGAGTTATAGATAAGGTCATGCGTGAAAGTTTGAAGATGGTTTTTTACATCGCTTGTCTTTTGATATGGTGTTGATCCAACTGCCTTGCCGTCTTTTACGTCTACTTTTAACATGCCCCATTTTGCAGCGGTAAAGATCTCGCCGTTTTTAACAAGCTCTTTTCCCATATCGTCAGCCATTAAGTTTATAGCGGTAACATTTGAAAATAACGGCGTCATAGCTCCTAGTTTTAAAAAATTTCGTCTTTGCATGGTGTTTTCTCCTAACACATTTATTAAATTTTAAGACAACGTATCGTGCATGAAAATTTGTATTTTAAACATACAAAACATGCATGAAACAACTACTACTTAATCTTAACATCCGATGAATGTTTTTGCAGATACTGCACTATAAGCCACTCATCATCTTTTTCAACTGTCGTTCTACTAAGCATTGATTTAAATAAATTCGGCCATTGATTTGCCTTATAATGCGTGGTCTCATGTAGTCCATGACAAATTCCGCATGAGTCTGCATAAGTCTGCTTGGCACGGGCAAACATCGTATCAACTTCATTATAAAAATCACCATCAATAGTATAAGCTTCTACTTCCACTTTATCCCATTTGCCATTTTGTCCTTTTTTGACAAGCTTTGAGTCAAATTTTGCCGTTTTGGCAAACGCTATAGCGATAACTCGCTCAGAATCGCTAAAATAAACGACATTTGGTGCGACAGGATTTATGTAACCTTGCATTTTTATCTTCACGCGACCGTTTTGTTTTGATAAAATTTCAACACCGTTCGTCGGAAGTAACCTTCCTACGGAAGCGTTAGAGGTCGCATCCGTAAAGACAGGCTTAACCTTGTCGCTATACATCTCGTTTGCGCCAAAGAGCAAACAGGAAAACATAGATAATAAAAATAACTTTTTCATCCATCTCCTTTCAAAGAATTTGATATATTGTATAAAAATAATTATTAAAAATTGTTTTTTATGAAAATTTTATTTTACATTTACTATTTTAATTGAAGTTATAAATTTAAGTGGAGATAAGCTTTGCAAACACACTGATATAAAATTTGCAAAGCTTAAATAAAATTTGAAAGAATCTTAGAAGTCCATTGCACTAATGAATTTAGCTATACGTTCATCAGTGCTATTAAAAAACTCATCAGCCACACCATCAAATGCTACCAACCCATGATCTAAAAAGAGTATCCTATCGGCTATCTTGCGAGCAAAATTCATGTTATGAGTTACTATTATCAAAGAACGCCCCTCTTTTGAAAGCTCTCCGATAGTTTTTAAAACCTGTGCCTCAAGCTCTGGATCAAGCGCCGATGTAGGCTCATCAAGCAATAAAAATGCAGGTTGCATAGCAAGTGCTCTAGCTATAGCTACGCGCTGGGATTGCCCTCCGGAAAGTCTGTTAGGATAAGCCTCTGCCTTATCTTTTAGTCCAACCTTATCCAGTAGTTCGTATGCGGTTTTAACCGCTTTGTCGCATGGAATTTTTAATACCTGCGTAGGACCTTCGATAACATTTTCAAGCACGGTTAAGTGCGAAAAAAGGTTAAAACTTTGAAAGACCATTCCTGTATGTGAGCGGAAAGGTTGGTATTGGCTTGGTTTATGCGGTGCACTAAAATTTATACTAAAATCACCAAGGCAAAGCTCACCCGAATTTGGGATCTCTAGCAAATTTATACAGCGAAGTAAGGTTGATTTACCGCTACCTGAGCTTCCTAATATTACCGTTGTTTGATTGTCGTAAATTTCAAGATTTATGCCTTTTAATACAACATTTTCGCCAAATTTTTTGATTAGATTTGTAAATTTTATCATACCATACTACTTAAATATATTTTGAAAATTTACGCTCAAGTTTGGCTTGAAAAAATGTTAAAAACGTGCAAACTATAAGATAAAAAAGAGCAGCTAAAACATAAAGCGTAAGCGGATCAAACGAGCGTGCTGCGATACGTTGTGCGGTCATAAACATATCAACCATCGTGATAGAAGCCACCAAAGATGTATCTTTTAGCGTTGATATAAAGATATTTGAAAGTGGCGGTAACGAGATGCGCACGGCTTGCGGAGCGATAATACGACGTAAAATTTGAGTATAGGTCATTCCAAGTGCTATAGCTGCTTCCCACTGCCCTCTTGGAACAGAGAGAATAGAAGCTCTAACCGCCTCAGAAGCATATGCGCCGATATTTAAACTAAACGCGATAATAGCCGCACTCCATACATCAAGCGCTATACCTATGATAGGCAAACCAAAATAAACAATAAAAAGCTGGACCAGTAAAGGCGTGCCTCTAAATATCCATATATAAATTTCGCTAATTTGTTTAAAAAATTTAACATTTGCTATGCGGGCAATAGCCGTAAGCACTGCCACAACTAGCCCCAGAGTAAACGAAACTATCGTAAGCGGGATAGTAACCTTAAATAACGCCTCACTCATCGGTACTACCGAGGTTACTACTAGTTCGTATACTCTATTAAACTCTTCGCCCATTTTCCACCTTAATGCTACTCGCTAACATCTTCACCAAAATACCTAATAGAAATTTCTTTCAAAACTCCTTTTTTGCGTAGTGATTTTAATGCCTCATCCATCTGATTTAAAAGCTCTGTGTTGTCTTTTTTGACAATAGCTGCCGTATATATCGGTTCAGAACTATTTGCTATGATTTTAAGTGGGGCTTTTGGACGTTGCTTCATGTAATCAAAATATGTAACATTATCATTTATGGTAGCGTCCGCACGCTTAGTAATTACAAGCTCTACACCTTTGCTAAAACCATCTACCGTAACGATCTGAGCGCCATATCTGCTAGCCATTTTCGCCCAGTTACTTGTAGCTGAGTGAGCAGACTTTTTACCTTTTAGATCATCAAAGCCTTTGATCTCTTCATTATCAGCACGCACTACAAGAGCGGCATAAGCTACCGTATAAGGCTCGGTATAGTCGTATTTTTTCTTACGCTCGTCCGTTATACTCACCTGGTTTAACACCGTATCAGCCTTACCTGCATCAAATGCCGCAAGTATGGCATCCCATGGTGCAGTTACAAAATTTATCTTAAGTCCGAGTTCATCCGCTATAGCGCGAGCTATATCAACATCATACCCGACTAGTTTATGTTTTTCATTATAATAAGAAAATGGCGAGTAAGTCCCCTCTGTCGCAACAGTCAAAGTGCCATCTTTTAAGGTCTTAGCATTTGCAAATACACATAAAAGCATACTTGTAACTAAAATTTTAAATACAATTTTCATTAATTCTCCGATTATTTTACTATATCTCTTTATAACCCGTGATATCAAGCCCAAAACCGCTTATACCAACAAAATCTTTTTTATTATGGCTTAAGACTTCTATCTTTTTTACACCAAAATGTTTTAAAATTTGAGCGCCTATGCCAAAGTCCTTTGAGTTTGAATCATTCGTCTTACTTGATAAGAACATCAAAAGACCGCCATTTGCTTTTAAAAATTCTATCGCACTTATAAGCTCATCAAATTTAGCAGAGCTAATAAAGTCAAAGTCGGCGATTGATTTTACAAATTTTACATTTGTATTTTGAGCTATTTCACCAAAGGCATAAACGGCATGCTTTTCGTTTTCATGATCGATTATGTCATATCTAACAACATTTTTTTGAGCGATTTGACACTGGATAGGCTCGCTCACTTTTATAAGACTTTCGCTGTGTAAGCGATACTGAACAAGGTCGGAAACCGATAGCATATTTATCTTAAATTTCTCACAAAATTCTTCCAGATCATCTCTTCTTGCCATCATGCCGTCTTCTTTTACTATCTCACATATCGCAGCCATCGGTGAAAGTCCTGCGAGACGACAAAGGTCAACTGAGCCCTCGGTATGTCCTGTGCGCACTAATACACCGCCATTTTTTGCTATCAATGGAAATATATGTCCCGGACGAACAAAATCATCAGGCTTTGAATCAGCATCAGCAGCCAGTCTTATGCTCATGTCGCGTTCATACGCACTAACGCCCGTTGTCGCATCTTTGGCATCTATAGTGATGGTAAATGCCGTTTCATGGCTTGAGGTATTTTTAGCAACCATCAAAGGCAGATCAAGACGCTTAGCGTTTGCCTCATCCATGGCAAGACAAAGCACGCCTTTTGCATGGGTGATGGCAAAATTTACCTTTTGCATATCGCTCTTATCAGCAGCGAAGATAAGATCGCCTTCGTTTTCACGATCCTCATCATCAACCATGACGATCATTTTACCGTTTTTAAGGTCTTCGATAGCTTGTTTTACTTTATCAAAACTCATTTTTATCCTTTAAAATTTTTTAGCGTTAATTGTAACGCAAAATCACAAAAACAAAGTTTAATTATCCCGAATTTTAGTAGTTATATAGCTTATCTAGCAAGAGTGTAAAACACAAACCAACGTGGACTATGCTTTAAAATTTATAAATTTAATTTTACTAAAATGATAAATTTTAAAAATAGCTATTCTGCAAAAATTGAATTAAATAGAAGATAAAAATAGTGCAAATTATT